>NZ_QWGO01000005.1:0-55647 GCF_003435535.1 Desulfotomaculum sp. OF05-3
GGGTCGCGGGTTCGAATCCCGTCTCGTGCTCTCAATGATACAAAAAAGGAGATATCCGTTGGATACCTCCTTTTTTGTATGTTCGAGCCCTGCCGGGTTCGAACGGTTCGAATGTCTATGTTCCACTCCGGTCGTCGCAGGCGAACGTCCCCCGGACGTTCTGCGACGTCTCGTGCTCTCAATGATACAAAAAAGAGACATCCGATGGATGGCTCTTTTTTTGTATGTTCAAGCCCTGCCGGGTTCGAACGGTTCGAATGTCTACGCTCCGCTGCGGTCGTCGCAACAATTTCAAATGCTTGTAAAACGTAGGATTGCATGGTATGATAAAATATGTTCGGAAATGCTGGCTGAATGTATCAGCAGAAATTGCCGACAGCACACGATAGAGTTCATGCATGAGGGTCACACGCTCAAGAAAGTTTAAACATGAATTATGAGAAAGGGGACATAGCTGTTCTAAGGCAGTTATAAGTGTATGGGAAAACATAGAGATGGCTTTAAGAGCCGGACAGGATTTGTGCTGGCCTGCATTGGGTCGGCTGTTGGTATGGGGAATATCTGGAGATTCCCATATATGGTTTCAGAATGGGGTGGAATGACGTTCCTGCTTCCATATGTTCTGTTTGTCATTTTGATCGCTTCTACCGGAGTGATCGAGGAAATGGCGCTTGGTCGCGCGGCAAAGAGCGGACCGATCAAAGCATTCGGTAAATGTACGGAGATCCGCACCGGAAATAAGCGGACAGGAGAGGTGATCGGTGTGATTCCGGTTATCGGATCCCTGGCATTGGCGATCGGATATAGCGTGGTCGTAGGATGGATCTTTAAATATACATTTTTTGCACTTTCCGGTGGTCTCTTCCACTTAGGGCAGGATGTAGCCGCGATCGAAGGCTTGTTTGGAGGTACAGCCGCCGCATTTGGAAATAATGTGTGGCAGGTGATCGCAATGCTTGTAACCGCGGTGATCATGGCATATGGAATTTCCGGCGGAATTGAGAAAGCGAATAAGATCATGATGCCGATGCTTTTTATCCTGTTTGTTGGGCTCGGCATATATATTTTTACACTTCCAGGTTCGGAACATGGATATCGTTATATTTTTACACTGGATCCCAAAGGGCTTTTTGATCCAAGACTCTGGATCTACGCGTTCGGCCAGGCATTCTTTTCGCTTTCCATCGCAGGAAATGGAACAGTCATTTACGGTTCTTATTTGAGCGAGGAAGAGGATGTGGTCAGATCAGCAAGAAATGTAGCATTTTTTGATACATTAGCGGCGCTTCTTGCGGCACTCGTCATTATACCGGGCATGGCAGTGGGAGGCGCAGAATTATCGTCAGGCGGACCGGGGCTGATGTTTATTTATCTGCTGAATGTGTTTAATGGCATGCCGGGCGGATGGTGTGTAGAGATAGTCTTTTATGTCTGTGTTTTGTTTGCAGGCTTAAGCTCTCTGGTAAATCTTTATGAGGCACCGGTAGAGATGATGCAGGAGCGGTTTGGGTTCAGGCGGAAAATTGCGGTTGCAGTGATCGCGCTGCTTGGCGGTATCATTTCCCTGATGATCCAGGGAATCGTTTCCGGATGGATGGATGCGGTCTCCATTTATATCTGTCCGCTTGGCGCGATGCTTGCCGCTATCATGTTTTTCTGGGTAGCCGGAAAGGATTTTGCGCTTACAGCAGTTAACAAAGGAACGAAAAAAACGATCGGCAGCTGGTTTATGCCGCTTGGAAAATATGTATTGGTTCCGGCTGCGCTTCTCGCACTTGTGGCGGGGGCGCTGCTTGGGGGAATTGGCTGATAAGAGATACTTTCATGTTTCGTTAGGAGAAATCTGAGGACGGCATGTGGAAAACTTAATGGAGGAGATGACTAAAAATGAGCAGATTAAACGAATTGCTCCAACAGGCGGGCAATATTGGACGGAACGAAGATGGTTCGATCACAAGACTGGGATTTTCAGAAAAATATTTTCAGGCGCTTGAGTTTTTAAAAGGACGCATGCAGGAGCTGGGAATGCAGGTGGAGACTGACCCGGTCGGAAATCTTCATGGCGTATTGCAGGGGAGTGACCCGGCAGCAAAATCCATCGTGCTCGGTTCTCACATGGATACAGTTATGCAGGGCGGTGTTTATGATGGAATGCTGGGTGTGACCGGTGCCCTGGAAGTTGCAGCCCGCTTAAAGGATGAAGGACGTACCCTGCGCCATCCATTGGAGATCTGGGGCTTTAATATGGAAGAGTCCAGTATTCTTGGCGGTACATTTGGAAGCAGATGCGTGACAGGGATGCTCGATCCGGATATTCCCGGATATGCGGAAAAATTAGCAAAGTTTGGCTGCAGTCCGGAAAAAGCAAAAGCAGCCAAGAGAGATATCAGCAAGTATGAGTGCTACCTGGAATATCATATCGAACAGGGCGATAAACTCGATCATACGGGAATAGATGTGGGAGTTGTCAGCGGAATCGTCAGCATCATCGACTATAAGGTAACGGCAAAAGGCATGAGCAACCATGCGGGCACAACGATGATGGCTAACAGAAAAGATGCGCTTGTCGGAATGGCAAAGCTGATCGTGGCAGCAGAAGAGCGGGTAAAAGAACTGAATGACACACTTGTATTCACGGTCGGAAAGATCTCTGTATCACCCGGACAGGAAAATGTAATTCCTGGACAGGCTGTGGCGAACTTTGAGATGCGCCATATGGACAAAGCTGTAACAGATCAGTTCTATGCAGATATTCAGGCACTTGCAAAAGAGATTCCGAACTGTGAGTTTGAATTTGTGAATACCGGTGCCAAATATTCCACACCGTGTGATCCGAGATTGATCAAACTGATCGACGATGTCTGCACGGAAAAGGGAATCAGCCATATCATCATGCCAAGTGGTGCAGGTCATGACGCGAATTCGATGGCCCACGAAGGTGTCCCGATCGGTATGATCTTTGTTCCGAGTGTCAAGGGCATCAGCCATCAGGGAGACGAATATACGAAACCGGAACATATCGATTTGGGGGCGGATGTTCTGTATCAGACGGTGTTAAAACTGGATGAAAATGGGGTTTAAGTTTTACAGATGAAAGAAAAATGAAAGGTGGCTATTCAGTAAAAAAGGAGACAGGAATTATAAAAGAACAGATGCGGCTACAATAACCAGAAAATAGAAGCAATAAAAACAAGTTTTTCCAATATGGATTGATAGACAGTGATTCATAGAAGGAAGAACTTGTTTTTTTTGCAATAGAAAATTCTGATGGGTTTTCGATTCTATAAAAGGCATTAACGTGCCGACAATATGCATTTGTGCGAATCTGTAGATTTCTGCAAACGACCGCGTGGAACATCCGGGCATGCCAGGACACGATCATTTTCGTAATCGTAAGAGACATCAGGTCAGGGAAGTGAAACGTGTGATTTGTGAAAAAAAGAGAATATTTATGTCAGATTACACATAGACGGAGAGGATTAATATTATTAATTGTGAAAAATAGCCATAAATACACCTCTTAAATCTACATATTAAAGTCAAACTTCTTATTGACAATAAATCCCTCTCTCGTTATACTGAAGACATAAGTTCATAATAAATGAAGACGTTCATATATTATGAATACGAGCTGCAGCGAGCAAAAAGGAAAAGGATGTTACAAGAGTTGAAAGGAGATTGGTATGGCTTTTTTAGAAGGGATCGTATCGTCAATCATTGAACTGTCAAATGTGATCGGAGGTTTGTTGTGGGGATGGTATACGCAGGCATTTCTGATTCTTGTGGGAGTTTATATGCTTGTGGGTACGAAGTTCTATGTATTCCGTAAATTTGGGTATATTATGAAAAATACTCTGGGAAAGATGTTCGAAAAGACAGAAAATAATACGGCCGGACTTACTTCTGTACAAGCAGTATTAGGTGCTTTGGCAGGAACAATCGGCATGGGAAATATCGCAGGAACCGCCTCTGCAATCTCGATTGGCGGACCTGGCGCTGTTTTCTGGATGTGGTTGTTTGCGTTTCTCGGAATGAGTGTTAAGACAGCGGAAGTAACACTTGCGGTGCATTATCGTGAGGTTGCGCCAGATGGTTCTTCTATTTATGGTGGACCGATGTACTATATGCGGAAGGCAATGAATGCAAAGGCATTATCTGTGGTTTTCACAATCGGTCTTATCTTAAACTGTGTATTTATGGCATCTACTATGCAGACACATACGATCATTGAGTCCGTAAACCGTGCGTACAATATCAACCCATATCTGATTGCAGCAGTATGTGTTGTTTTAGCTGCTTTAGCGGTTCTCGGCGGATTAAAATCAATCGGTAAAGTCTGTGAGATCATGGTTCCTGTCATGACAGTTGTTTGGTTTGCTATTGCAATCATTGTAATCGGTGGAAATATTGCAGATGTTCCACATGCTCTGGCATCCATCTTTATCAATGCGTTTACACCTACAAGCGCAGTCGGCGGTTTTGTTGGTGCTTCCATCGCGACAGCGATCCAGCAGGGAGCAGCACGAGGAACCGGTTCCAACGACGCAGGTGTCGGTGTGGCTCCGTGTATCCATGCAACAGCAGATGTAGAGCATCCGTTTAAGCAGGGCTTATGGGGAACTGCAGAGGTATTCATCGATACGATCGTTGTTTGTACAATGACAGCACTGATCATTTTAACACCTGAAGATGTATGGTGCAGCGGAGAATCCGGAGTGGCATTAACAATGGCTGCGGTAGAAACTGTAATTCCTGCATCGATCAGCAATGTTCTTGTAACGCTTTGTATTTTTGGTTTCTGTTTCTCAACAGTACTTTCTTTCTACATTTATTATGAGACAGCATGCGTGAGTCTATTTGGTGAAAAGGCTTTTAAAGTCCTCAAATGGTTATATTTCATATTCCCGCTTGTATTTGCAGGATATGCAAACGTAAATGCTTTATATGGCGGATTCGCAAATATCGGTTCCGGACTGTGTCTGCTTCCGAACCTGATCGCTCTTGTTGTTCTCGCAAAACCATTCTTTGGACTTGTAAAAGACTGGGAGAGTGGGGAACGTAAATATGATACGGCGATCACAGATAAAAATCATCATTATATTAAAATGTGCAAGAGCTATGAAGAAGAACTTGCAAGACAGGAACAGAGTGGAAAATAGTAGCTACTGTAAAAGAGACAGGAAAAAGTACAGAAGCTTGTCTGCCTGTCGGAAATAAATGGCAGAATAGCTAAGATGTAATTTCAAGCGGCGATTTTAGTGGCCAGAAGATTCCGGCTACCCGGAATTGCCGCTTTTTGTTTACAGTACCGTAATCGGGAAAATGAAAAAAGTATGTTCAGACGAGAAATATGGAGGTACATATGGCAATAGAGAATTGTGTAACATTTTTACCATGCAGCGATATAAAAAAAACAACTCATTTTTACCGTGATATTGTTGGGCTTCCGGTAGTTCAGGAACAGGCGGGGGGAATGTTGAAGATATTCGATACAGGGTACGGTTACTGGGGATTTTGTCAGTATGGTGACGGGCGATCGATTCCGTCCGGTGATGTGGGGGTATGTCTCTCTCTGAATTGCCATGATGAGGCAGATGTGGATCGTCAGTATGCACGGATGACAGAAAAGGGCTGTGTGATCAAGGAACCACCGAAACGGCAGGAAAAGTTTCCGGTCTATGCTTTTTTTACGAGAGACCCGGATGACTATAAAGTGGAATTCCAGAGAATCCAGCTGGAAGATCAGCAGCTTATGGGCGGGCGAAAAGAATAGAAAACAACAGTGCTTTTTTACATATCAGATAGAGAGAACATGTCTGAACAATTTGCATAAAGCTGAATAGAAAAAATGATTCTTTTTGTTGACATGCACTAATAAGTGTGCTATTGTATGAATATAAAATCATAATAATTGAATACATTCATATATAATGAATCAAAAAAGACAATAATGAATATATACAAAAAAGAATCCGCCAGTCGCGAATGGCGGTGTGGGTGAGACACAAAGAAACCGTGGGATAGAAAGAGGAGGAAAATCACATGAAAGCGAAAGACCTTACCATTAAACAGATCGAAGAAAAACTTGCAGAATTGAATAAGACCTATGATTCCTATAAGAGCCTGGGGCTGGATCTCAATATCAGCCGTGGACTTCCGGCCGATGAACAGCTGGATCTGAATCGTGAGATGTTCCATATTCTCGACAATTCCGACCATATCTCTGAAGAAGGAGCGGATATCAGAAACTATGGTGTCATGTACGGACTTGTGGAGTGCAGGAGATTATTTGCAAATCTTCTGGATCTTCCAATCGATAATGTGGTGATTGGTGGAAATTCCAGTTTTAACTTGATTTATGACGCATTTGCAAGAATTTATTGTTTCGGACTTCTCGGTGAGAAACCGTGGTCTCAGCAGACTGGCTTAAAGTGGTTATGTCCGGTTCCCGGATATGACTGCCACTTTAAGATTACAGAGGCCTTTGGATTTGAAATGATCCCGATCCCGATGGATGAAAATGGTCTGGATATGGATTTAGTGGAGAAACTTGCAGGTGAAGATCCTTCGATTAAAGGTATCTGGTGCGTTCCGCTTTACTCTAACCCGACCGGAGCAATCTATAGCGATGAGTGTGTAACCCGCCTTGCAAAGATGAAGACTGCAGCAAAGGATTTCCAGATCTTCTGGGATAACGCTTACTGTGTACACCATTTATATAAGAAACATACGCTCTTAAATATCTACAGAGAAGCCGAGAAGTATGGAACAACAGACCGTATCCTTTATTTCGCTTCCACAGCCAAAATTACATATCCGGGTTCTGCGGTATCCATCATTGCTTCCGGTGATAAAAATATCGCTGAGATCAAGGAGCGCCTGAAACTCCAGATCTTCAGCCATGATAAGATCAATCAGATGCGTCATGTGAAATACTTAAAATCTCCGCAGCATATTGCAGAGCACATGGAAGATGTTGCTGCGCTGATTCGTCCGAAATTTGACTATGTGGACGATACATTGAGAAATGATATTCCGTATGAGGATCTTCTTACCTGGTTCAAACCGGACGGTGGTTACTTTATTACCGTTGATACATATAAAGGATGCGCGGCGAGAGTCTTAAAACTCATGAACGATGTTGGCGTTATGGTAGCGCTTCCAGGTGCAACGTACCCGTATCATAAGGATCCGAATGATACAAATATCCGTCTTGCTCCGACACGTCCGTCTATGGAAGACTTAAAACAGACCATCCCGATGTTCTGTGTATGTGTACAGATCGCAGGACTCGAAAAAATCCTTGAAGAAAAGAGGAACGCTTAGTGAAAATCGTAGTGATCAATCCTAACAGCAGCGCGGCGATGACAGCAGACATCGCCGCTGCCGCGAAGAAATATGCGGGAGATCGGTTTGAGACAGTGACTGTACTGACACCGGGGGCACCGGAGTTCATCGATACATTTGAAGATGCTGCCAGAGCTCAGTCAGGAATGATGGAACTTGTAAGACAATACGAGGATGCCGATGCATTTATTGTGGCATGTGCCTGTGATCCGAATCTGAAGTTACTTCGTGAACTTACAGAAAAACCGGTGATCGGTGTCGGGGAGGCATCGATGATAACAGCAGCTATGCTCGGAAATTCTTTCTCGATTCTCCAGACAGACGCTTACTCTGTCCCGAACAAAAAGCACCTCGTAGAAGAATACCATATGGAACATGCGCTCGCCTCCATCCGTGTGGCAGAGGAGGACAGTGACCGTTACAGTCAGTATCTGAAAGCAGCCCAAAAGGCAATTAAAGAGGATCAGGCGGAAGTGATCATTCTTGGATGCGCAGGTCTTTGCGACCTGGCAGAAAAACTTTCCGGGGAACTCGGAGTGCCGGTATTAGACGGTGTTGTCTGCGGTCTGGCGATGGCGGAAGGAATCGTGAGAAACCATTACAAAACGAGCAAAGTGCGGTATTATAGTGGTGGAAAAGTTCCGGTACAGGGTTAGAAATTTTTTGAACTGTAACGAGAAACGTGCAGATTCAGAACGCGAATAAAAAATATATAAATAGGGAAAGGAAGTAACACCCCGTAGATAAGAGGGGACGGTTACCAGGGAATATAGATTATGGGTTACAAGTATGTCTGCAACGAATTATACGAATATCTGATCTCAGATGATATCAAAAAAGACATTCTGTTTTTAACGGATGATCAGTTCCGCGATGAGTCCATTGATCTCTCCGATGTGGAAGCAATGGTAGGACAGCCGTTTTTGATGCAGAAGAGTTTGTTAGACCGCATGCCAAAGTTAAAATGGCTTCAGGGAACCGGTGCAGGATATGATGCAGCTGACTGTGAAGAGATCAAGCGCAGAGGAATCACATTGACAAACAGCCGTGGCGTTATGAGCATGTCTATTGCTGAAGATGTGATCTTTAAGATGCTTTTTTATGCAAGAAAAGGCCGTGAGATCGAGATGGATAAAAAGAATCATCATTGGAATATGTTCGGACAGGATCAGTGGATGTGCATCTGCTATCAGGATCTCTACGGAAAGACGCTCGGTATTCTGGGCTTCGGTTCCATCGGACAGGAAATTGCGAAGAGAGCAAAGGCATTCGGTATGCGAATCGTAGCTTACGATGTAGCGGATCTTCCGGAGAGTGCCCTTTCTCTTCTTGATCATTATTATAAAGGCGGAGATGGTATTAATTCCGTACTTGAAGAGAGTGATTTTGTTTCCATCAACCTTCCGCTTCTCCCGGAAACCCGCCATATCATTAATGATGACGCATTTGCTCATATGAAACCGACTGCAATGCTTATGAATCTCGCGAGAGGCCCGATCGTGGATGAAGAGGCCCTTTACCGCGCATTAAAAGAAAAGAAGATCGCATGGGCAGCTTGCGATGTGTTTGAAAAAGAACCGCTTCCGAAAGAAAGCCCGCTCTGGGATCTTGATAATATGTTCATCACGGCGCATAAATCCGGAATGGGTGAGAGTTGGACGCTTCTGATCGGAAAACTGATCGTGCGTAACTTAAAGCACTTTATGGCAGGCGAGCAGCTCGAAAATGTGATCCGCCTTTAACATTGGGGAACAGTGAACCAAAATAGCGGAAAAGGAGACAGAATATGATGTTAGATCTTGCGGTTGTAAATGGACTTGTATTTCTGGAAGGCGGTTTCCGTCTTTCAGATGTTGGAATTAAAGATGGAAAATTTGCGATGATCACGGAGCCTGGATTTCTCCCGGAGGCAGCACGGACGATCGACGCGTCCGGAAAACATGTGATTCCAGGCGGCATTGATACTCATGTACATTATCGTGATCCGGGGCACTGGGAGAGAGAGACATTTGAAGTTGGAACCCGTGCAGCGGCAGCAGGCGGATGTACCACATTCTTTGAGCATCCGATTTCCATTCCGCCGCAGTGGAACGGAAAGATCTTAAAAGACAGGATCAGCATCTGCAAGGGTGAGGACAGCTCGGCAAACGACCGACACGAAAAAGGAAGCTGTGTGGACTTCTGTTTCTTCGGAGCAGCAGGCGGACAACATCCGGAGGCGATCGAGCCGTTGGCAGATGAGGGGATCGTTGCATATAAGACATTTTTGCATGACGCACCGGAGGGGCGAGACGCTGAGTTTGAAGGCTTGACAAGTGCCAATAATGACCAGTTATATCGCGTGCTCGAGGAAGTAAAGAAAACAGGACTTACGATTGCGGCACATGCGGAAGATAATGAACTTGTAACCGGTTTTATCAAACGTCTCCGTGAGCAGGGACGCCAGAACGAGAACATCGCACACTGCGAATCCAGACCTCCGATCGTTGAGATCGAGGCGATTTCCAAGATGTTAAAGTTTGGTAAAGATGTAGGATGCCCGATCGAGCTCGTTCATGTATCAACCTGGCAGGCCATGGAACTTGCAAAGCAGGCAAAGGCAGAGGGGCAGCCGGTTTATGTAGAAACCTGTCCGCACTATCTTCTTCTCGACGAGAGCTATGTAGAGAAATACGGTGCTTACGCGAAGTGTAATCCGGCTCTCAGAAAGAAAGAAGATGTAGAGAGACTCTGGGATTATGTTAAGGATGGCACCGTGGATTTCATCGGAAGTGACCACAGCCCGTTCCTGGTATCTGAGAAAGAAAAACTCGATAAAAATGGAAATAAGGATATTTTCCTGTCTCCGTCCGGATTTCCGGGAATCGACCTTCGTCTTCCGTTAATGGTGACAGAGGGCATGAAGCGTGGTGTCAGCCTTGAAAAGATCATCGAGCTCTTAAGTGTAAATCCGGCGAAGTGTTTCAATATCTTCCCACAGAAGGGAACGATCACTTCCGGTGCGGACGGCGATCTTGTTATCATTGATTTAAATAAAGAAGTTACATGCAGGGCAGAGGACAGCTATTCTCAGGCGAAGGGCATCATGAAAGTCTATGAGGACTGGAAGCTTGGCTGCAGCGTGGACTGCACGGTTGTCCGCGGACGTGTTGTTATGGAAAATGGTGTTGTTGATGAGAGTGCGTCCGGATGGGGAGAATTTGTACGTCCTGTCAGAAATCACTAAGAGACCGAGGTGGCAGATATGAATCAGGTAAATGAAATTCTCAGAGATATCGCAAGTTTTGGAAAAAATGAGGATGGATCCTACACAAGAACATGTTACAGTCCGGAATATTTTGAAGCTGCAACGGCGGTGGAAAAACAGATGAAGTCTCTCGGAATGAAAACAGAGTGGGATGCCGCCGGAAATATTCATGGAATTTTACCGGGAACACGGTCAGGTGCAAAAAGCATCCTGATCGGTTCCCACATGGATACCGTGCCACACGGAGGACTCTTTGACGGAGCTTACGGTGTTGCGTCTGGTCTTGCAGTAGTAAAACGCCTTGTGGATGAGGGAAAAAAGCTGGAACATCCGATTGAAATCTATGGCTTTAACGCAGAGGAATCCAATCCGATTGGAGGTACGTTTGGAAGCAGAGCAGTTACAGGTCTGGTGGATCCAAAACAGCTGGGACTTGGAGACGCACTGGCTGTTTACGGGCATACGGTGGACGAAATTATGGGATGCCAGAGGGAATTTTCTGATGTGAAGTGCTATCTGGAGGCCCATATTGAACAGGGAGACTATCTGGACAATGAGGGACTCGATATCGGTGTTGTAAGTGGTATCGTGAGTGTGATCCGTTATGTTGTGACAGCGAGTGGTCAGAGCAACCATGCTGGAACGACCATGATGAAAAAGAGAAGAGATGCCATGGTTGCCATGGCAAAACTCATTGTGGAGTCAGACAAGGCGTGCCGGGAGATTGATGATAAACTTGTACTTACCGTTGGAACGATTACCTGTGATCCGGGATCTGAAAATGTGATTCCGGGACGTGTACAGTGCATATTTGAGATGCGCCACATGGAAACGGAAAAGACCGATGAGCTGATCAAAAGGATACGTGAGATTGCGGCGGGAATCGATACGGTCGAATTTACGATCACCAATAAGATCAATAAAGGTTCCGTCCAGTGTGATTCACACCTGATGGATGTGATCGGACAGGCAGCGGAAACGTGTATGACAAAGCATGTAGTCATGCCGAGTGGCGCTGGTCACGACGCAAATCCAATGGCTCATAAAGTTCCGTCTGCAATGATTTTTGTACCAAGCAAAGGTGGATTAAGCCACTGCAAAGAAGAGTGGACAGATCCGGAATACCTGGAAAAAGGTGCAGACGTTCTTTATGAAACCGTTCTCAGACTTGACACTGAGGGTTAAAAGAATTGCTTTTTTAAAACAGGGCTGATATACTGGGAATATGTATATTATCCGGACAGACCCGGCATCAGGAGGAAATTATGGAAGAAAAGCATCCCCAGTATATCAACTCAATTATCAGGGCAGTCAAGATTTTGGAACTGTATGGAAAATTGAATACCCAGTATCTGGGAATTGCGGAGATCAGCAATGAGCTGAAGTTGCAGCGGACAACGACCTTTAATATCGTAAAAACACTTCTTCATGAAGGATGGCTGGTGCAGGATTCTCCGAATGGAAAATACCGTCTGGGAACGAGAATCCTACAGGTTTCCGCTATGGTGACCAGAAATATTTCCACGGAAGATATGATTCTGGAAGAAATGCATCGGTTGAGAGACATGTACAACGAGGATGTGGTTCTCACGAAGATGATAGACGGGATTCCGGTCTGTGTGGAAAAAGTTCAGTCTTCCAATGTGCTTCGGATCGAATCGAAGGTGGGAAGAGCCGGAAATCTCTTAAAGGGATCTACCGGAAAGACGCTATTTGCATGGCAGCCGGAGAAATTTATCAATTCTGTTCTGGATGTTGGGTTCGCTGACTCACCGAAAGGAACAGAAGAGAAGGAATCACTTCGAGCAGAGCTGCAGAAAATTCGGGAACAGGGGTTTTGTGTCTCCATTTCCGAGCAAAACGAGGGAGTAGCATCTGTTTCTGTTCCCATTCGGGATAAAAGTGGATATGCGGTCTATTCACTCGCTGTAATCGGGGAAGAAAAACGTGTAAAACAGAAGAATATGGAAGAGATTGCAAAAGTGCTTATGGATTCTGCAAGAGGCCTTGAGGGCGCCAGAAGCCAGACAGAGTAAGTGAAAATTTAGAGAATACGGGGGTATTTTATTATGGCAAAAGAAGCAAATCCGATTCCGCAGGGAAAGTATGTACCGGCAACGAGATTTGGTAATCTGATCTTTACAGCAGGTATGACACCAAGAAATAATGGTGTTCTGATCAGGACAGGAAAAGTAAAAGCATCTGATGATATTGCTGATTATAAGGAAGCTGTTGTACAGGCTGCGAAGAATGCGCTTACAGCTGTAAAAAATAAGCTGGAAGAGGGCGAGAAAATCGTACAGATCATGCAGATTACAGTTTATGTAAACTCTGAGCCGGATTTTACAAAGCAGCCGAAGATCGCGGATTTCGCGTCTGAGTATTTCTGCGAGGAGCTTGGGGAATCCGGTGTTGGAAGCCGCGCAGCTGTCGGTGTTGCGGTTCTTCCGGGAGAAGCTCCGGTGGAGATCGCGATCATTGCGGGGGTAGGCAAGTAAAATAAAATAAATCAAAAGACCACTGAAGGGTAAAATTCTGTTCAGTGGTCTTTTTTTATGGTGCATACATGTTTATAGCGATACGTCCTCCAGCTTTCGGACATATTCCTTAAATTCCTGCTCAAACTGTCTGACAAGCTCCTGCTTTTGTGAGTGCGGTTCTTTCAGCTTGAGAAGATAGCAGATTCGTGGAGGCGGTTCCGGAGTGATCCTTGAGAGCTTCAGGTCCGGATCATGGAAGTTCTTGAAAATACATGCCGGAATGATACAAAAAGAATCCGGGATACGAAGTAATTCCGGGAGTAATTCTGTTGTGTCCGTGACCATCAGTGGGAGTTCCAGAGGATTCATCTGGTTTTCGTGCCATTCGACGAAATTTGTTCCCCAGTCGAAATAGATTTCATGGGCTCGTTTTAAGGTCTTCGCATCGATGAAATCAGGATAGCTGGAGACACTCCGGCTGCTTACGAGATACAGGGATTCCTGAAAGATCGGGACGGCCTCTACCGCTTTCGAGTAGAATACCCGCGGCGTGATCCCGATATCTGTCTCCCGATTTTCCAGCATGGAAATAATCCGGTCAGTCCAGTGAGTCGCAAGAGTGATGGAGAGCTTTCCTTTTCCGAGAAGTTCCCGGTAAAAGCCCTTCACATAGTCGGTGAGACTGATGACGGAGGCGACCCGCAGAACTTCTGTCACATCGCCGCGGCTCCAGTCCTGGATCTGGCGGTTTAATTCCTGATGGCGTTTGGCGAATTCAACAAATTCTTCCCCTTTTTGCGTCAACAGGATTCCTTTTTGTCCGGGACTTCTCTCAATCAATTTGACGTTCAGCTCTTTTTCCAGGCTGATCAGACGGTTGCTCACCGCGGACTGGGAGATAAACATATTTTCCGCTGTCTTTGTCAGACTATGGGTCTTTACTATATTTAAGTAGGTCTCCAAAACTTCGTCATTCATAGGTGATCCATCCTTTTAAACATCTGTTTTGCATATATTATACATCTGATTTATCCATTTTACAATATAAGTGTTCTGTGTTATTGTATAGATACAAAGAGAAAGGTAATTCTTACAGAATACAATTGAAGCACACACGCATGATCCTGACAGAAATTCATAAAAGGAGAGGTAGATTATGGACTATTTAGCAGAAAAATTCGCCAGACTTGGCACAGACAACGCACCGGGTCAGGAGGGACTTCAGAAAGCGGAAGAGCTCCCGATGATCGGTGGGAAAATTGAGGGACCGGCAGTAGATTTCTCCCACGGTGATGTAAATGCGCATCAGCCGATCCCGGGAAGCCTTGAGACCTTCGTAAAACACTACTGTGTCGATGGTACATTTCAGGCATACACGGAATACAGAGGTAAAGGTGCGATCCGTGAATATCTTGCGGAGAAACTTGCAGAATATAGTGGAGCTCCGGTTGATCCGAAAACAGAGATCATTCTTACACCGGGTACACAGGGAGCACTTTTTCTGGCAATGGGTTCTTTAGTCGGCAGAGGCGACAAGGTTGCCATCGTAGAGCCGGATTATTTCGACAACCGCAAACTTGTTGAATTCTTTGAGGGTGAGATGGTTCCGATCCACATGAACTGGAAGGACGCAGCACCGCACACATCCGGTATCGACTTAAAGGAACTGGAAGAGGCTTTCAAGAACGGTGTAAAACTGTTCCTCTACTCCAATCCGAACAACCCGACCGGCGCGGTTTTCTCAAAAGAAGAGGTTTCTGAGATCGCCAGACTTGCAAAGAAATACGATGTTGCGATCTTGGCAGACGAACTTTACAGCCGCCAGATCCTTGAAAAAGATTTCACTTACACACATATGCGTTCACTTCCGGAGAAGCCGGATAAGCTGATCACCATCATGGGACCGTCAAAAACAGAGTCCTTAAGCGGTTTCCGTCTCGGAGTCGGCTACGGTACCCCAGAGATCATCACACGCATGGAGAAATTACAGGCAGTTGTTTCCTTGCGATGCGCAGGTTATAATCAGGCGGCCTTCTACAGATGGTTTTCTGAGCCGGAAGGATGGATGGAGAAACGTATCGCTGACCATAGACAGATCCGTGATGATATCCTGAAAGTGATCAACAGCTGTCCGGGATGTTGGGCACGTCCGACAGAGGGTGGAAGCTATATCTTCATGCAGCTTCCGAAATTAAAAGTGGATATCTTCCAGTTTACAAAACTCTGCCGCGCACAGGCAAGTGTTACCGTGACTCCGGGTACCGAGTTCGGTAAGCAGTACAGCGACTTCATCCGCATGAATTTCTCTCAGGATCATGATAGGGCTGTTGACGCTGTTAAGAGAATCTGCGAGATGGTAGACCGTTACCGCGTATAAAACTTTTAGCCACAAAAGTTTTCTTTTCGGTTGAACTTGTTTTTACCATAAAAATCCTTCTTGAAAACGAAAAACATCTTTCCATACAGTGGTTACCCCCTAAATGTATGGAAAGGTGTTTTTGCTGCGTGTCAGGAAAATGAATCTTTTGCGAACATCTCCACCGCCAGCTTCGTAAATTCCTCCATAGCCTTTGATACATATCTCTTTTTCTTCCACATAACAGCGATGTCACGGCTTACATCATCGGAGTCTAGTTTGTAAAAAACGACAGGTTCATCGTGGTTGGACATGCGGACAACGGTGTCAGACAGGAGCGTGACGCCGAGACCGGCACCGCAGGAGCGGTAGGCGGTGGCGAGCTGATCTAACTGCAGGCGGATATTTGGGGCAAAGCCATTTTGGGAACAGAGCTTCACGGCGCGTTCGTAGGCAATGGTCTCCGGGCGAAGCAGCAGGAATGGGGCCTTTGCGAAGGAAGAGAGGGAGACGGAAGGCGCAGCCGGATCTAAATGAACACCGCGGCGGATCTCATCGGCGGTGAATGCCGCAGGAAGAAGGTCTTTTTTTATTCCCATAGAGGCAAAGAAATTTGGAGCATCTGGGACAGCGAGGAGAAAGTGGTCTTCGAAGAGGATAACAGAGTTGAAGGTGTCACCCTGCTGGTCCACCGGATCCACGAGGATATCGAGCGCCTCATTCGCGAGACGCTTTTGTAATTCAAGAGATGGCGCTTCCTGAACGTCCAGAGAGATTCCGGGATAGCGGCGGCTGTATTCGGCAACGACCGGGAGAACGATGCTGGAGAGGAAAAAGCTGGAGGCACCGATCCTCAGAGCACCTGTTTTGAGGTTGGAAAGGTCGTTGCAGTAGATCTTCAGATCATCTTCGATGCGGTGGAGTTTCTCCACGGCATCGATGTAGGCGCGGCCTGCGTCAGTTAAAAGAAGATGGGAGGAAGAACGCTCAAAGATGGGCTGGCCTAACTCCTGTTCTTCTTTTTTTACTGCGATGCTGATAGCGGGCTGGGTGATATAGAGATTCCTTGCCGCGGCGGAGAAGCTGCCGCAGCGGTAAATTTCGTAGATGTAGTCTTTTGACTGGAACATTTTTTCTCCTTCATATAAATATCATTAATGAAAAATATCAATATTATAAATTTGATTATATATGAGATCCATGGTATATTCAAGATGATCATGGGAGGAAATAAAAATTACTGTACACGTGTAGGAATTTTCTGAACTGAAAATTCCGTACAATACAGTGGTGGTAGTGGATTTTGCTGATTCGGAATGCGAAGCATCGGCAAAATCAGTTACTGTTTGCGCAAGGTGTGAACAGTAAAAGGATTTATGTGCCGGGAAGATAGCTTTTGACGGATCAAAATAACAGCAAATACGAACAGCAGCACAGTGGAAACAGTTTCCCGGAGATGATGAAAGAACGCGGGCTGTGCAAAAAGGGAGAAGGAAATGAGTTACTTAAAAACATTGCTTATCATCTGCCCGATCTTCTTTATTTCGGGTATCATTGATTCTATAGGCGGAGGCGGAGGATTGATCGCGTTGCCGACATACTTAATGATCGGATTGCCGGTCCGCTCGGCTTACGGCTGCAACAAGCTGCAGGCAGGTCTTGGAAACCTGGTCTCGGCGATCAAGTATTTTAAAAACAACATGGTCGATCTGAGGATCGCACTGGTCTCAGCTATCACGGCGATGACGGGGGCATGGATCGGAACAAAGATCATCTTTCTCCTTCCGGAGGAGAGCATCCAGAAGGCCATCACGGTGGCACTTCCGGTGATCGCTCTCATTATGGTTCTCAGAAAGACAGACGCGAGAAACGTGATCATGAGAAGCGAGATCTCGAAAAAAACAGTTGTTCAGGCCCTGATCGTCGGCGTGATCATGGGATTTTACAACAGTCTTTTCGGACCGGGGATCGGTACCGTAGCGATCATCGCATTTACGATGATCATGCACTATGATGCGAGATGTGCGTCCGGTAACGGTAAGGTCCTCATTGTACTTACGAATGCCATTGCCCTTGTAAGCTATGTGAAAACGGGAAATGTCGCTTACGAGATCGCTTGTCCGGCAGCAATCTGTGCCATTGCAGGAAACCTCGTCGGCGTCAATCTGGCGATCAGGAAGGGCGAGAAGATCATCAAACCGGTGATGTTAGTCGTAGTAATCCTCACTGTGATCAAATTTGCCTGGCAGAATCATCTGTGGGGTTAAATGCAAAAAATTCAATAAGGTTTACCTGTTTTGTTTACCCATATAAAAGGGCTGGTCTTGCTGTGGACTGGCTCTTTTTATGTAACAGGAAATTCCGTGGAATTCCCTGTTACACAAAAGGCACGAACGTGCCAAGGATGCGCATAGGGGAAGACTGCCGGTTACTGTTTGCGCAAGGCGTGAGCAGTAACTGCTGATGGTATATTTGCAGAGGCCGGATTCCTCAGGGCTTGTTTTTAAGGCAGGAATGAGATAAGATAGTGTTAAAAGAATTCAGGAAAGAAGTGGAAAAACTATGTATGATGAGTTAACAAAAAATGATATAAAGAAGATGGAAGAGGAGATCGAATACCGGAAACTTGTGGTCCGGAAAGAGGCGATCGAGGCGGTAAAAGAGGCGAGAGCCCAGGGCGACTTAAGTGAAAATTTTGAATATTATGCAGCGAAGAAGGACAAGAACAAGAATGAAAGCCGGATCCGATATCTGGAGAGAATGATCCGGACGGCGAAGGTGGTATCGGATGAGTCGAAGGATGACGAAGTAGGTCTTTACAATACGGTGGATGTATATTTTGAGGATGACGATGAGACGGAGACTTACAAGATCGTGACGACGATCCGCGGAAATTCTTTAAAAGGGCTGATCAGCTCCGAATCACCGCTTGGCAGAGCACTCTTAGGCCATAAAGTCGGCGATCGGGTGCATGTGCAGGTGAATGATAAGGCCGGATATGATGTGATCATCAAACGGCTGGAAAAGACGGTAGATGATGGAAGCGACGCGATCCGGAGTTTTTAAAAAAGACATTTTAAAGAAGACATTTTAAAGAAGACAGAGAGGTTGAGCATGAAGGATTTTAAAGTGGCGGGGGTTCCGCTGCCATTGTATGTCCTCATTCTGGCACTGACGGCGGCATGCATGTTTACGGGCTGTGTCCCGAAGAGTCTGGTTCCGGCGTTTTTGGTGTTGATGGTATTCGGTGAGGGCTTAAATGCGATTGGAAATAACGTACCGGTGGTGAAGACATATCTCGGAGGATCTGTGATCTGTATTCTTGGTTCTGCGATCCTCACGGCAGGCGGACTGATTCCTGAGCAGACGCTTGAGACGCTCGATTATTTTGTCAATGACAGTGGCTTCCTGATCTTTTATATTGCGGCGCTGATCTGCGGCAGTCTCTTTAATATTGACCGGAATCTTCTGCTCAGGGCTACCGTGAAGCTTCTGCCGGTGGCGGTGATCTCTCTTTCTATGGGAATTCTGCTTTCAGGAATTATGGGGATCATCCTTGGGGAAGGTTTCTGGGGCGGGATCCTCTATATCGGAGTGCCTATGACCAGCGGCGGAATGACAGCGGGTACAGTTCCTCTTTCGGCCATGTACTCTCAGGCGCTCGGTGTGGAAGCAGCGGATGTGCTGACAAAGATGGCACCGGCCACGGTACTTGGAAACTGTGTGGCGATCATTTTTGGCGGTCTTTTGAACAACTTCGGGAAAAAACACCCGGAGACCACCGGAAACGGTGTATTGGTGAATGATGGAAAAACGGTGAAAAAGACACCGCCATTGAAGCCAACATTTGCGTCTTTGTGTACCGGGATGATCATTGCATTTGCCTTTTATCAGCTTGGCGCGATTTTACACAGATTTGTTCCTGTGATCCCGACGTATGCGTGGATGATCATTGCAGTCGTGCTTGTGAAGGGAACCGGCATTATGTCTGAAGAGCTGGAGGATGCGGCAAGAGAGTGGGGGCAGTTTGCCATTAAGAGCTGGACGGCGGCGGCACTTGCGGGGATCGGTTTTACCCTGATCGATCTGAATACAATTTTAAAGACTCTGACACCGTTATATCTGATCACGGTGGTACTCATCGTGGGGATCATCACGCTTACAGCGTCAGTTCTTGGAAAGCTTGTCGGCTTTTTTCCACTGGAATCTGCCATCGCAGCGGGGATGTGTACAACAAATATGGGCGGTTCCGGCAATGTAGCTGTTTTGAGCAGTGCGCATAGAATGGAGCTTTTGCCATTTGCGCAGATCGTTACAAGATCCTGCGGAGCGCTGATGCTGACGATTGGAGGAATATTAGTGCAGATGGTGGGGTAGGACCTGGATTCTGTATTGTGAGCAGCAGGCTTTTGCACCTGCTGCGCTTGTTTTAGTAAAGTATGGGATTTTTGCCCGTAACTGTGAGGCACTGAACAGTTACATTATGCATTACAAACGGAGGAGTGGCAAAGATGGAACTATATCAGCTTCGATATTTTGCATATGCTGCGAAATATGAAAATATCACGATGGCGGCGAAGGAATTGAATGTATCCCAGCCTTCCATCAGTAAGGCGATCCAATCGCTGGAGCGCGAATTAAAAACAGAGTTGCTTCGGAAAAACGGAAGATCCTGTGTGCTTACCCGTGATGGGTATTTATTGCAGGAAAGGGTAGTTCCTTTGCTTGAGGAAATAGAACATCTTCCGTTGGAATTCCGCAATAGACAGAAGAAAAAACTGATCCGTTTGAACGTTCTGACCGCAGGACTGCTTGTTCCGGAATTGATTCGCGAATTTCGGGAGGAAAATCCGGACGTTTTTTTTCAGGTATTAGATCGCAGAGAGGCAACCAAATGGGATGTCTGCATTCGAAGTACACTGCCGCAGTATGTGTTCAGAAATGCGGTAAAATTGATGGAAGAACCATTGTATCTCGCGTTTCATAAAGATTCGTGGTTGAGAAATATGGAAAAAGTCAGGTTGTCGGATATCAGGAATGAACAATTTGTTATGCTGAGAAGCGGAGGAAGTATCCGGACGATTTCAGAAGCAATCTTCGAAAAAGAAGGGATTATTCCGGATATTGCATTTGAATGTGATAACGTTCATGTTTTGAGACGCATGGTACAGGAAGGGGTGGGGATCACCATCTGGCCAAAGTATTCCTGGAGAGATCACCTGAGAAGCGAGACAGATTTTGCAAATGTCTGTTATCGGCCGATCGATAACAACGAATTCAAACGATCCCTGTATCTGATCCTGCAGGAAGATCTGAAAATGACAGAAGAATTGGAGAAATTCTGCAAATACACGGAAAAATATTTCAACAGTATCAAAGAAGAATAAATAAAATTGTGCCAAAGTCATTCGAAATAAGAATGTAAGTCATTCGTGAATAATATTTGTATAATATATATAATTATTATATAATTGACCTATAAAAGAAAGCGCATCTTTTTAAGAATCAGCCATATGAATCTATGGTGAAGGCCGGAGAGACCTTCTTAAAAAGGAGCGCTTTTGTCGTGTTTATATCATTTTTGTTACCAGTAGTTGTTGATTACAAAAGGAGGAAATCATGAAAAAAAGCTTTTATCGTATTACGGCAGCGGCGCTTATGACAACGATGCTTGCAGCAAGCGTAGTCGGATGTTCAAAATCGTCATCCGGTGGTTCGGCTGCGACAGCGGGAACCGAGACAGCTGATCCGGGAAAGCAGACAACAGGAACGGCAGATGCGTCAGGTGATCTGAATCCCCTGACTCCGCCGGAAGGTGTTCAATTAAAAGAAGATCTCGCGATGGGATTGAAATCAAAACATACAACGATCGATACTATGGAAGCAAGTAACACGCAGCATAACTATATGTTTCGAATGGTGCATGATACACTGGTTCACTTTAACAATACGACAAATGAGCTGGAACCGCAGCTTGCGACAGAGTGGAGCACCGACGATGGCGGAAAGACATATATCTTTAAATTGAGAGATGGCGTAAAATTCCACAACGGTGAAACGTTAAAAGCATCTGATGTTGTATTTACATTTAACAGAATGCAGGGAACAACATCCAGCAACAACTTATATACAAAACTGGAATCGGTTGAGGCAGTCGATGATATGACAGTAAAGATCGTTCTTCTCAAACCGAACCTTGACTGGCCATATATGATGACGATACCGACTACATCGATCCTCAGTGAAAAAGCAGTTACCGATGATCCGACAGAAGGAACAGGAATCGGAACAGGTCCATGGCAGATCGATTCCTATGAATTTGGAAACTATACGAAGCTCGTTGCATTTGAGGACAGCTGGAGAGGTGCTCCGAACGCGAAGACTTTCACATTCCGCTATATTCCGGAAGATTCTGCCCGTCTGATCGCATTACAGAACGGGGAAGTTGATATCTGTATGGAGCCGGCAACGATCGAGCTTGGAACGATTGAGGATGATCCGAATCTGGATCTGATCAGTTATGACGGCGGATCTCTTTCCTACTTTGCGTTTAATACACAGAAGTCCCCGGCAGACAATGAAGATCTTCGAAAAGCAGTTGCATACGGAATTGACGTTGACAGCATTATCGCTGTAGCAGCAGAGGGACGTGGAAAGAAAGCAACCTCTTTCTGGGGCTGGAATGAATATGGATTTTATGACTGTGGCGGTTATGAGTACAATCCGGATAAAGCAAAAGAGTATCTGGCAAAGGCATATCCGAACGGCGGCGCAACACTTGATGTTACTGTAAGCGGAGCAGAGAGAAAGACAATTGCGGAGATGGTACAGAGCCAGCTTAAGGAGATCGGAATCGCGATCAATATTGTAGAGCTCGACTCCGCAGGCCTCAGCACAAGTACAACAAAGGGTGAACATCAGTCCTGTATCTACGGTATGGGATTCAATATCTTCGGTGATGATGCAAGAAGAATCCTTCAGCCGGGTTCTGCAGTAAACAAAGCACACTACGATGATCCGGAAGTCATGGAGCTTCTTGACAAGGCTGTTGCAGAAACAGATGAGGCAAAGAGAAAAGAGTATTATAAAGAGATTCAGGAAAATGTTCATGAGCATGTTCCGTATATTCCACTTTACTATGCAGATGGTTTTATCGGTGTGAAAAAGGGAACCGGAGGAATCGATATTTATCCGACTTTCCATCACGATTACTCTAAAGTTTTTGTACCGGCAAACTAAATGTAGGAATCTTATCAGCGGACCGCTATTGCGGTCCGCAACTAATATGAGTCAGAATACGAAAGAAAGCAAAGGAGGATCCTATGCATCGTTATATTATAAAGCGATTACTCATGATGATTCCGGTTATCATCGGCGTCTCATTTCTTGTGTTTTTTATCATGGATCTGGCACCCGGAGATGCGGTAGATCTTATGGCACCGGAGGGTGCGACCACTGAGGAGCTCGCGGAGATCCGTCATGATCTTGGACTTGATAAGCCAGTGGTTCTGCGCTATGCAGATTATATGATCGGAATGCTCCATGGTGATATGGGCGTTTCTTATGTATCAAAGACCGATGTGTTTTCCACATATGTAGAAAAACTTCCGGCAACGATTAAACTTTCTTTTGCATCTATTCTTGTTTCAATCCTTTTATCAGTTCCTCTGGGTATTTATTCTGCGACAAAGCAGGGAAGTATTCAGGATAATATTAGTATGATTCTGGCGATGCTTGGACTATCGATGCCAAACTTCTGGCTTGGCCTTCTGCTGATCATCGCATTTTCCCTCAATCTTCATTGGTTCCCATCGGGCGGTGATCAGACGCTGTCGTCGATCGTACTTCCGGCTGTCACGATCGGTACAGGTCTGATGGCAACACTGACCAGAACGACAAGATCGTCAATGTTGGATGTCCTGAAGCAGGAGTATTTAAGAACTGCCAGGGCAAAGGGAATCTCGGAAAAAACAGTCATTATGTCTCATGCGCTCCGAAATGCTTTGATCCCGATCATTACGATCATGGGAACACAGTTAGCGGGAGTACTTGGAGGAAGTGTCCTGACAGAAACTGTATTTGCATGGCCGGGAGTCGGTCGTCTGATCGTCGATTCACTAAACATGAGAGATACTCCGTTGGTAACCGGCAGCATTATTATGACGACAATTCTTGTAAGTATTGTTTTACTTATCGTTGACCTTTTATATGCAGCGGTGGATCCACGGATCAAGGCACAGTATGCAACCGTAAAAAGGAGGAAAAAGAATGGCTAAAACGGTAAAAAACGCTCCGAGAAAAGCAAGAAGCCAGATGGCTGAGGTACTGCATCAGTTCCGGAAAAATAAAGGTGCGATGCTTGGCGGTATGCTCGTCCTTGTTATTATATTTATTGCTGTTTTTGCAGATTTCCTTCTTGATTACGATACACAGGTAATTGGCCAGAATCTTGCGGAACGTCTTCAGAGCCCAAATGCGAATCACTGGTTTGGAACAGATGAACTTGGGCGTGATATTTTCTGCAGAATCCTGTACGGAACAAGATTTTCATGTTCAGTAGGACTGGTTGCCGTGACGATCGGTCTTGTTATCGGCGTAACGCTGGGAGCTATCGCAGGTTTCTTCGGAGGCTGGCTGGAAGAATTGATCATGCGCTGTACCGATATTCTCGGAGCAGTTCCGAATATGCTTATGGCGATCGTTATCGTTTCCGTACTTGGACAGAGTATCTGGAACCTGATGCTTGCGGTTGGAATTACGAGTGTTCCCCAGTTTGTACGAATTACAAGAGCGGCTGTCCTTACTGTCCGGAACCAGGAATACGTGGAAGCATCGAAGGCAATTGGACTTAACAACCGAAAGATCATATTTAAACATATTCTTCCGAACTGCCTGTCTCCGATTATTGTTCAGGCAACGCTCCGGGTAGCATCCGCGATCATTTCTGCATCAAGCCTTAGTTTCCTGGGTCTTGGTGTTCCGGCTCCGTCTCCGGAGTGGGGAGCTCTTTTATCAGGAGGAAGAAAATATATCCGTGACTATTCTTATATGACATTGTTCCCGGGACTTGCGATCATGATTACGGTACTTGCACTGAATCTGATGGGTGATGGCCTTCGCGATGCCCTTGATCCAAAATTAAAGAAATAGGAGGGCGAATATGGCAGAGAATGTTCTTGAACTCAAAAATCTTCGTGTAAAATATGAACTGGAGGAAGATACCGTTGAGGCTGTAAACGGTGTCAATATCCAGCTGAAACAGGGAGAAACGCTTGGTCTTGTCGGAGAGACGGGTGCCGGTAAAACAACTACGGCATTATCTCTTTTAAGATTGATCGATTCTCCTCCGGGAGTTATGGAATGCGATAAAATGGAGATCTGCGGGGAAGATGTTCTTGGGATGAATGAATCCGAACTGGAGCATATCCGGGGAACGCTCGTATCTATGATCTTCCAGGATCCGATGACTTCGCTGAACCCGGTATTTACCGTGGGACAGCAGATCGCAGAGAGTCTGCTCCGTCATGAAAAGGTGAATCATGAAGAAGCCTGGAAGAAGGCGGAAGATATGCTGGAGCTTGTTGGAATTCCGAGAGAACGTGCGATTGAATATCCGCATCAGTTTTCCGGCGGAATGAAGCAGCGAGTTATTATTGCAATCGCTCTTGCCTGCAGTCCGAAATTGCTGATTGCGGATGAACCGACAACCGCATTGGATGTAACGATTCAGGCACAGATCCTTCATCTGATGAGAGAACTGAAAGAGAAAAAGAATACATCCGTGATCATGATCACCCATGATCTGGGTATCGTAGCAGAGACGTGTGACAGGGTGGCTGTTATGTATGCCGGAAAGATCATCGAGGAAGGAACCTTGGATGAAGTTTTCAATCATACACTCCATCCATATACAGAAGGTTTATTCAACTCATTACCAAATATTAAAAATAGAACGGCAAGACTTCGACCGATCCATGGTTTGATGCCGGATCCGACGGATCTTCCGGAAGGATGCGCGTTTGCTCCGAGATGTAACTATGCAACAGAGGCATGTAAAAAGAGAAGACCGGATCTTGTAACATTCACAGGAACACATAAGGCTGCCTGCCTTGCATATGAAGACAAAGATTTCCATATCGAGAGGGGGAAAAAGAATGGCTGATACGATTCTTGAAGTCAAAAATTTGAAAAAGTATTTTAAAACAGCCAGGGGAACCCTGCATGCGGTCGATGACGTGAGTTTTACGATCGAGAGGGGAAGGACGCTTGGAATTGTAGGAGAATCCGGCTGTGGTAAATCGACAACCGGTCGTGCGATTCTGAGATTATTAGAGCCGACATCCGGAAAGGTGGTCTTTGACGGAAAAGACATCACTTCTCTGAGTGCAGCTGAAATGAGAAAGATGAGAAGTGATATGCAGATCATCTTCCAGGATCCTTTTTCTTCATTGGACCCGAGAAAAACGGTCAGCCAGACGATCGCAGAGCCGATCATAGAGAACAAGATCCTGAAGGACAAAAAAGCAATTGAGGCACGCGTGAAGGAACTGATGGAAACGGTAGGTCTTGCGCAGCGTCTCGTCAATACATATCCGCATGAGCTTGATGGTGGAAGAAGACAGAGAATCGGAATTGCCAGAGCACTGGCGATGAACCCGAAATTTATTGTCTGCGATGAGCCGGTATCCGCACTGGATGTGTCCATTCAGGCACAGATCCTGAACCTTCTTCAGGATCTGAAAGAGCAGATGGGACTGACCTTTATTTTTATCACGCATGACCTCTCAGTTGTTAATCACTTTGCAGATGAGATTGCAGTTATGTATCTTGGTCAGTTGATCGAGAAGGCACCGACAGAGGAGCTTTTCGATCATCCGATCCATCCGTATACGCGGGCACTTCTCTCCGCGATTCCGATCCCGGAAGTTGGAATCAGCCGTCCGGAAAGAATCCTCTTAAAAGGCGAGATTAGTTCTCCGATCGATCCGCCGGATGAGTGCAGATTTGCAAAGAGATGTATTTATACCTGTGACCAGTGTCATCAGTCATGTCCGAAGCTTATGGAAGTCAGACCGGGTCATTTTGTTTCCTGTCATTTGTGGAAGGATTTTTTGAGTGAGTGAATATAGGGAGGATAAAGCATGTATCAGGTATCAGAGCGGGTAAAAAAACAGTTTGAATATACAATGAGTATTCCGTGTGTAAAGGAAGCTATGAAATTTATACAGGAAGATGAGAGGAATACGATTGAAGAGCAGAAAGAACTGGTTCTCATAGAGGCTCCAACGAGAGAGGAAGAAAAACGAGCTGCGGTCATGATGGAAAAATTTAAAGCTCTTGGCCTTGAAAATGTTCACATTGACTGCGGTGGAAATGTCGTTGGCCTTCGAAGAGGAAGCGGCAAAGGGCCGAAGGTATTGATCGAGGGACATCTGGATACAGTCTTTCCATTTGGAACGGTACATGGTGTAGAGGAGAGAGACGGATTCCTCTACGCACCGGGAATCGGTGATGATACAAGAGCACTGGCAATGCTGTTGGGACTTTTAAGAGCATTGAATCAGAACGAAATCAAGACATTCGGAGACATTGTATTTGTGGCAACTACCCGCGAGGAAGGTATGGGCGGCCTCGGCGGAATGAAAGATTTCCTGAATGATAATGACGACATTGATATTTCACTTACAATTGATAACAATGACATGAGCGCACTGATCTTCGAGGCGACAAGCGGAGAAACCTACGAGGTCAACTTTTATGGTATCGGCGGTCATGCGTTTGGATCGTTTGGCGAGATGGCACAGCCGATCCATGCAGCAGCCAGAGCAGTTGCGAAGATCGCTGATTTTACAGTTCCATCAGATCCGAAGACAAGCTTCTGTGTCTCAAATTTCCACGGTGGAACTGCGGCCGGAGTGCATGCGATCGCATCGCAGGCAACCATCAAATTTAATTTCAGATCAAATTCACCGGAGGAGCTTGCAAAGCTTCGCACAAAAATCTTTGATGCGATCGAAGAAGCATGCCGGGAAGAAACAGAAAAATGGGGAAAAGATGAGATCACCTGGGATAAAAACCTGATCAGTCAGGTTCCGGGCGGAACTCAGGATTCCCATACACCACTGGTAGAATCCGCGTGGCTTGGTTTGAAGTCTCTGGATATTGAACCGGTATTCCATAAAGGCGGCTGCACAAATGCGAACGTAGCGGTTTCGAAAGGAATTCCATCGATCTGCCTTGGACGCGCGTTTGCACCGGATGAAAATAGAAAGAATATAATGAATCATAGTGTTCATGAAAAGTTTCCGATCACCGACTCATATAAGGCAGTTCAGCAGGCATTTATGGTATTGATGATGGCAGCAGGAATCGACGGAGAGACTAATTCTGTTGTGGAGGAAAAATAGATTATGAAGAAAATGACACTGATCGCTACAGGAGATGCGTTTATCACAAGAAGATTTCCGGAAGGCGGTTATGAAGGATTTGAGCAGGTCAGAGACGTGATCAGTCAGTATGATGTAAAATTTTCAAATCTGGAGATGACATTCCACAATGAGGAAGGATATCCGGCAGCATTTTCCGGAGGAACCTGGGCAATGGCAGATCCAAGAACCCTTGATGATATGAGATCGTTTGGTTTTAATCTGTTTAATACGGCAAATAATCATTCCTGCGACTACAGTCATGGAGGAGTTCTTGCAACGATCCGGAATCTCAAAGAGAGAGACATGATCTTTGCCGGAACAGGAAAAAATCTTTCCGAGGCATCAAAACCATGCTATCTGGAGACGAAAAACGGACGTGTCGCAATGATCGCAGTCTCTTCAAGCTTCCATGAGTCAGGAATGGCTGGTGGACAGAGCGCGGAATTGATCGGAAGACCTGGATTAAATCCTCTTCGTTATGAAACGATTTACCATGTCACAAAAGAGAATTATAAGAAAGCAGAAGAACTGGCGGCGCTTACAAAGATCAACGCAACGATGGAGCGGTCTGTAAAAAACGGATATCAGAATCCGCCGGCTTCCGGAACACTGCCCTTTGGAACATACAAATTTGTTCTGGATGAAAAAGACTGGATCGAGAGCGTTCCGTTCCCGGCTGATATGGAACGTGTCGAGAAGGAGATCATTGAGGCAAAAAAACAGGCAGATATCGTTCTTGTAAGCTTTCATGGGCATGAGACGGATGGGGAGGACACAACGGTTCCATCCATGTTCCTTGAGACATTTTCAAGAAGATGTGTGGATGCGGGAGCAGATGCGGTAATCGGACACGGGCCGCATGAACTTCGTGGAATTGAGATCTATCACGGAGCGCCTATCTTCTACAGTCTGGGAAATTTCCTTTTTGAGACAGAAACTGTGGAAAAGCAGCCTTACGATGCATACATAAATAAAAAAATGCCGCTGGATACCAAGGTTGGTGCTTATATGGATGCCCGCAGTAAAAACGGCACGGCCGGATACGGAGTGCTCCCGGAGATCTGGTTATCTGTGATGGCAGGCTGGACCATGGAAGATGGACATTTAACAGAAATCAAACTGTATCCGATTTCTCTTGGAATGACGGAAAAAAGACCGCAAAAAGGAGTTCCGGTGTTGACCGGTGATGAGAAGGTACTGGCATACCTGGCAGAGCTTTCAAAACCTTACGGAACTGAGATGGAAATTAAAGATGGCGTAGGCACGATCAGACTTTAAAGAAGATAGAAGGTGAGCGGATATGGAAGAGAGAAAGAGTAAAATCCTGAGCGAAATTGATCGGGACAGGGAAGAACTTGAAGAATTATCCAGAAAGATCCACGATGATCCGGAATTGGGATTTGAGGAATTTCATGCGCTTAGTTATATCAGTGATGTATTGAAAAAGCACGGATACCGTGTGGAACAGGGATACGGAGGTCTGGAAACGTCGTTCCGGGCTGAAAAAGAAGGATCAAAACCGGGTCCGACCGTAGCCTTTCTGGCAGAGTATGATGCGTTGAAAGGAGTTGGACACGGATGCGGCCATAATTTAATCGCAACGTGTTCGACGGGGGCTTTTCTGGGACTCGCTTCCGTGATGGAAGATCTCCCGGGAAAAGTATGTATCATAGGAACACCTGCGGAAGAAGGCGGTGCCGGAAAGGTAAAGCTTCTGAAAAATGGGGCGTTTGATGATGTTGACTTTGCCCTGATGATGCATCCGTCATCCGGTGGTTCAAATCTTGTAGGACGCGGAGGACGGGCTGCCTGCTCTGTAAAAGTGCATTTTACTGGAAAAGGCGCACATTCTTCCGTACCTAAAAATGGAATCAATGCACTGAGTGCTGTCATTCATGTTTTCCAGCAGATCGATCTGATGCGTCCGACTTTTGACCCGCAGGATAACATCAATGGAATCATTTCGAATGGCGGAAGTGCGGCCAATGTGATTCCGGCATCAGCAGATTGTGAATTCTGTATCCGCGCGGATACCATGAAGAGAATCGAAGAGCTGATCGATGTAATAAAACTCTGTGTCAGAAACGCTGAACAATTGACCGGAGCAAAAGCGGATATCAGCTGGGGTGAGATATCAGCAGAGCGTTATCCGAACCGGCCGATGTGTCAGGCATTTAAAGATAACATGGAGACATTGGGAATTGAGATGAAGTGGCCGGATCCGAAGGCACAGTACGGATCATCGGATATCGGCAATGTTTCTATAAAAATTCCGGCGATCCATGATTATCTGTCGATCACGGATGATAAAACGATTCAGGCTCATACGAAAGAGTATGCGGATGCTGCAAAAAGTGAAGAAGCTCAGGAAATCTGCCTGAAAGGTGCGAAGGGTCTTGCGATGACAGGATATGATATTTTGTCAAGCGATGAGTTCCAGGCGGAGATCCGTAGATTCCATGAACAGCAGATCCCGGATTTTTATAAAGAGAAGAAATCATAATTGTAACTGTTCAGTAGGTCTGCGCACTTGCTGTACTGACCGTAAGAAAACATAGGCTGGAAGGCAAAAATCCCATCAGCGAAGCTGATCTGGAATGGATTTTTGCACGTAACTATGAAGGGACTGAATAGTTACTCATAATTAAGAAATGCAGTGATCTGTATAGGAAACTCAAAAAGAATATTTGAATAAATCGATCAGAATCGATATAATCAATATGAAGACTGCGCACCTGTGTGAGAATCAGATCACCAGGTGCGCGCAGCGTAAAGGAGAGGAGTACCCATGAACAAAATCACAAATGCGTCAAGATTTCTTTTTGAGGAACTTGTATCCAGAATACAGGAACGTTCCAACGCAGTGGGAATCGCGGTTGCGATCGTTGACCGAAATGGAAAGACTCAGTATGAAAAGTTTTTTGGATACCGGGATCAGGAGAGAAAACTGCCGATCGATGAGGATACGATCTTCGGATTAGCGTCCGTCACGAAATCCTTTGTGGCTTTATCGATCATGCAGCTGGTCGAAGCCGGAAAAGTAGATCTGGATGATCCGGTGAGCAAATATATTCCGGAATTTACAAACCGTAATCAGAAACCGATAAAGGTATGGCACTTTTTATGTCACACAGCGGGCTTTTATCCGATGCACCGCACGATCATCAATGAGATCGCGCAGAAGGCAGGACTGGATGAAAATGAGACAGGGGATTTTGCGTTCTGTGAGAAGATCGCATTGGAAGGAACAAAGGCAGTCGCTGAGCTGCTGGATGCCCAGACAAAGGAAAACGGCGGTCTGATCGGAGATCCGGGAAACTACATGAGCTATTGCAATGATGGCTTTGGACTTTTGTCAGAGATCGTGCGTCGTGTCGGCGGGGAGAACAGCTTTGCGGAATATGTGAAAAAACATATTCTTGAGCCTCTTCATATGGAGCGGAGCAGCGGAGAGTATGTAAGACCGGCAGCGGATACGAATGCGGCAGTTCTCTACAAAATGCAAAAAGGTGTCATGACCTCCGGCAGAGATTACCATGACAATGCATTTTCCCTCGGAGGAGCCGGTTCCCTGAAATCTACACTTGCCGACATGAAAAAATACATCTGCATGTATCTGAATTACGGAAAGGGGATCGATGGAACAAGGATCCTCTCCCAGGAGGGGGTACGGACGATGTGCCGCCCAAGAATCGATTATCGCCCGGATAGCCATTATTGCTTTGGCCTTGCGCAGAAGAAGCTGGATGACCTGACGGTTATGGAGCATGGCGGAAGCCTGCCGGGAGTTTCGTCGAATTTATCCTGGTCGTATGATGCCGGAGTGGGTGTTATAGTACTGTGCAACACGTCGGGCGTGCCGGTTAGCACGATCGCGGATGCAGCAATGCGGATGTATCATGGAAGAAATCCGATCGAGGACCGATTTGTTTATCAGGAGACGGAGTGGAATGCGGAAAAGAGAAAGGCAATGTGCGGCACCTTCCGGTCTGATGAAGATAACAATATCACGATCTTTGAGAAAGATGGAAATCTGGCAGTCAAAGAGGGAGAGACGCTTCTTCGATTTGTGCCGGTGCAGGAATTTTTAGGGATTGTGCGCAACCCGGATAAGGATGGCTACGTGAGATTCTTCGAAAATGAGAATGGTGAGATCTTTGCAATCGGATACGGTGGAAGAATGCTGCCGAGAGTGAAAGACTGATTGGAGCAAAGTTTGAGCATGAAAAAATGCCGGATGATCGGTTTTCCCGATCATCCGGCATTTCATGATTCTGGTAAGAATATGTCAGCTTCGCTGACCAGAATCATGCGTAAAGTCTCACGGACGTTTCGACTTGAATTTAACCGCCATACGGAATCCATGCAGTGCGTTTTATATGACGATCAATTAGTGGATAAAGCCTTCAGCCCACTTTTTAAAGTTTGCGAAGTCCTCTTCGTTCGGATGGGAGAGACCTTCCTGGTACGTATCGCGAAGAAGCTTTCCCTTTGCGTCCTCCGGGTCCTTTTCGAGCATTGCGGCAAATTTATCTGCGACTGCCGGCTGCATTTTCCCCTGGCAGACGAAGCCTGTAAGAACGGTGTTGTTTACGGGAATATTTGCCTCTGCCTGTTTTAAGATCGAGTGGATGTAATCAGGAGCTGCATATCCGGCTGTGCCGAAAAGAGCGATCTTTGTATTCTGAAGGTTCTTTAAGAAAACACGCGTCCTGTCATCGCAGCTTCCTTTATCGGTCCAGAAGCCGGCGAAGATAAGGTCCGCTCCAAGATCCGGGGAGTAATGGGACGTATCACCGAAATAAACACAGTGCTCATGCGGAAGGATATCATGGAGACGATCTGCAAGTGCTGCGGTATTTCCGGTCTTACTGGAATAAACGATTGCATATTTCATGGGCATTTCCTCCACTTACTGTAATGATGCGGCAATTGCGTCTGCAAGTGCGTCAAGCTCAGCCTCCTGATTGTCTTTCAGGGCAGATTTAATGGTCACATCTGACTCGAGCACATGGATATTTTTCATTGTACCGAGGATTTCCCCCATCTGCTTTGAGGTGGTTGCCGCCCAGGTTCCGTTCTGGATCAGGGCAGCGGTACGGTTTGTAAGACCGTGGGCTGCAAGCTGGTGGAGCAGTGTGTCCATATTGCAGAAGATACCGCCATTGTAGGTGATGGATGCAAAGACAATCGCGGAGGTACGGAACGCGTCTGCAATGATGTAGGACGGATGGGTCTTGGAAACGTCAAAGACGGAAATATGGCGGATGCCGCGGTCGGCAAGCTTTCCGGCAAGGATATCGGCAGCTTTTTCCGTATGACCGTAAACAGATCCGTAGGCGATCGTTACAGATTTCTCTTCCGGCGTATAGGAGCTCCATTTGAGGTATTTATCGATGAGCCATGGGAGATCTTCTCTCCAGATCACGCTGTGGAGCGGGCAGATCATCCGGATCTCGAGCCCGGCAGCCTTCTTTAAGAGACCCTGTACGGACATGCCGAATTTTCCAACGATATTTGTATAATAACGTCTCGCCTCAGAGAGCCAGGCAACCTTATCGTCGATCTCGTCAGCAAAGATATTTCCGTCGACAGCGCCGAAGGAACCGAAGGCATCAGCGGAGAACAGGATCTTTTCTGTCTTTTCATAGGTAACCATGACCTCCGGCCAGTGCACCATCGGGGCCATCACGAAGGTAAGCTCATGGGAGCCGAGAGAGATGGTATCTCCCTCTTTTACCAGAATCGCGCGGCTGTCCACATCAAAATCAAAGAACTGTTTCATCATTCCCACAGCCTTTGCGGTGCATACGATCTTTGCCTCCGGGTAAACGGCGATCACATCGGCGATGGACGCACAGTGGTCCGGCTCCATGTGGTTTACGATCAGATAGTCCAGAGTGCGGCCCTTTAAGGCAGCGGTCACATTTTCGAGAAAATCATGGGTGAAGGACGCGTCCACGGTATCGAAGAGTGCTGTCTTCTCGTCAAGAAGAACGTAAGAGTTATAGGACATTCCTGTAGGAACCGGATAAACATTTTCAAAGAGAGCGATGCGGCGGTCATTGATGCCGACCCAGAAAAGGGAATCTGTAAGCTTTCTTATGTTATTCATGTTAGAAACCTCCTGATATTAATATTGCTGTGGCGTTTTCCGAATCTGCCAGAACGAGAACGGTGAAATACCGGAAAGGTACTGGCTTCTGAAAGAGTCACAAAAGGTCAAAAAATAAAATCATCTGGACCTATATATTCCTATTGTCGGCAAATTTTAACAATATAAAAGTAAATCCAGACAAGACAGAAATAATGACGCAGATATACTATCATTTTAAATGGAAAGTCTTTGGAAAGCAAGTAAAACCATCCGGTAAAATCTTAAAAAATTATTAAATACCAGTTGACAAGTTGGGTATGAAGTCATATAATTCACTTGAAATTGATATTCGTTATCAATACGATTGTTCCCATAAATGGTTTGGTGAGAGGTGATGGAAATGCTTACAGATGTAATTGTTTTGTTGCTGGTTGCCATGGCCGTGATCGGTGTGATAAAGAGTATCCGGAAACAGAAGAAGAGCGGTTCCTGTGGGGGCTGCTGCGGTTCCTGTTCCGGTTGCAGCGGATGCGGCAGTGTCCATTACGATACAGCTCCGAAAGCTCACAAAGCCTGAGCGGATGGGAGTGTAAAGAGGAGGAAACATGATGCCAATGACATTTTTACGTGCCGGTGAGACCGGTATGATCCAGCGTGTCGGCGGAGCGGAGGACACAAAGAGATTCCTCGCGAATCTTGGCTTCGTGGACGGAGCGGCAGTGACAGTGATCTCTGAACTCAACGGAAACCTGATCGTAAACATCAAGGATTCCAGAGTCGCGATCAACAAGGAGATGGCAAAGCACGTTATGGTGCAGTAGCTGTGAAAAAAGACGGTGACTGTTCAGCAGTTTGCCTTATCCCGCAGGGAAGTGCAGACTGGGAAGAATGGGCAGTTATGGATGATGAAAGTTCAAGTGGGAGATTTCCCACTTTGCTTTTTCCCCAATGGTTAGTATGCGCTAATTAGCATCAACTAATCGAATACTTTTGGAAAAAATTCACAAAAGGCAGGGGGGGGATGGATCCGGACCGCAGGAGCGGTTCACAAGGATAGAAAGGAGAAGACATGACATTACGTGAAGTTCCGGTACATACAACGGTTAAAGTTGTAAAGATCAACGGAGAGGGCGCATTCCGCCGCAGAATCATGGACATGGGCATTACCAAAAACAGCGAGATCTACGTTCGTAAAGTAGCGCCGCTCGGTGATCCGGTCGAGATCACGGTCCGTGGATATGAACTGTCTTTGAGAAGAGACGATGCGGAAAGTGTCGAAGTCGTTACAGTTTAATGGCGGGATAAATGTTTTGCCTGATGTGTATGCAAAGCATTGGCAAAATCCGGTTGCTGTCCGCCCAGAATGTGGACAGTGACAACACAAGTGCAGGAAAATAGGAGGATGAAGAATGGCTATTAAAATCGCATTAGCCGGCAACCCGAACTGTGGTAAGACGACCATGTTCAATGCCCTCACAGGCGCGAATCAGTACGTCGGAAACTGGCCGGGTGTAACTGTAGAGAAAAAAGAAGGTAAATTAAAATCTGCCAAGAGCGGTGAAGAGATCATCATCACAGACCTTCCGGGTGTTTACTCCCTTTCCCCGTACACACTGGAGGAAGTCGTAAGCCGTGATTACCTCGTTCACGAGAAACCGCAGGCGATCATCAATCTGGTAGACGCAACAAACATTGAGAGAAACTTATATCTGACGACCCAGATCCTCGAGATCGGTATTCCTGTCGTTATCGCGTTAAACATGGCTGACCTGCTTGCAAAGAGCGGGGATAAGATCGATGTGAAGAAGCTTTCCGAGATCTTCGGCTGTGAAGTTGTTGAGACTTCTGCGTTAAAGGGCACAGGCCTTAAGGAAGTTGTCGAGAAGGCGATCGAGGCAGCGAAGAAGAACGAGTGGAAGAACCCGGCCGGCATCTTCTCCGGAAGCGTTGAGAATGCGATCGCAAAGGTTGAGGAAGCTGTCGGTGACGCTGTGGACGCAGACCAGAAGAGATGGTTCGCGATCAAGCTTCTTGAGAAGGACAGCAAGGTCATCGAGCAGTTACATCTTCCGGCATCCGCTATGGCAGCGGTCAACACGGAGGTTACCCGTCTTGAGAAAGAGACTGATGACGATACAGAGAGCATCATCACAGACGAGCGTTATACATACATCGGAAGCGTGATCGACAAGGCCGTTAAGAAATCCGGCAAGAAGCTCTCCACCTCCGATAAGATCGATAAGATCGTTACAAACCGTATTTTAGGTATCCCGATCTTCGCGGCAGTGATGTGGTTCGTTTACTACATCTGTGTAAGCACACTCGGAACCATGGGGACAGACTGGGCGAATGACACATTCGGCGGCGGCATTCAGGAATGGGCAGGCGCGGCACTCGCGGCAGCAGGCGCAAGCGACTTCATCCAGAGCCTTGTTGTGGATGGTATCCTCGGCGGACTCTTCGCTGTATTCGGATTCCTCCCGCAGATGGCACTCTTATTCTTAATGCTTTCCATCCTTGAGGACTGCGGATACATGGTACGTATCGCATTCGTCATGGACCGTGTATTCCGTCACTTCGGACTTTCCGGTAAGAGCTTCATTCCGCTCCTGATCGCATCTGGCTGCGGTATCCCGGGTATCATGGCTTCCAAGACCATCGAAAATGATAACGACAGACGTCTTACCATTATGACAGCCACATTTATTCCGTGCGGCGCGAAGCTTCCTGTTATCGCTCTGTTAGGCGGCATCATGGTCGGCTGGACATCCGGAGATTATTCCGATGCAGGAAATACAGCATTCTTAATGTACGCGTTAGGTATCGTTTGCGTCCTTGTCGCAGCGATCATGTTAAAGAAGACAAAGCCGTTCTCCGGCGAGGCAGCTCCGTTCGTTATGGAGTTACCGGCATACCACATCCCGTCTGCCAAGACCGTTCTCATGCACACCTGGGAGCGTCTGTGGGGCTTCATTAAGAAAGCCGGAACAATCCTGTTCCTTGCCTGCGTGATCATGTGGATCCTCTCCACCTTCGGTTTCGAGAATGGCGCGTTCGGTATGGTAGAAGATACAGAAAACTGCTTCATGGCGATCCTCGGAAGTGCTCTTGCATGGATCTTCGCTCCTCTCGGATGGGGCAAATGGCAGTGCGTTGCAGCGGCGATCTCCGGATTCTCCGCAAAAGAGGGTATCGTTTCCACAATGGGTGTCCTTGCAAATGTCAGCGAGGATCTCTCTGAGGAGACAGATGTTGTTGCAGCTGCGATCAGAGACTGGTTCCCGACAATGGCAGCAGCCTTCTCCTTCCTTGTATTCAACCTGTTAAACTCCCCGTGTCTGGCGGCTATTTCCACAATGGCCCAGCAGATGCAGTCCAGAAAGTGGTTCTGGTTCGCGATCATTTTCCAGAACGTATTCGCTTACTGCGTAGCACTGATGTTCTATCAGTTCGGTCTTCTTATGGAAGGCGGTTCCTTCGGAATCGGCACAGCAGCAGCTGTTGTTGTTCTTCTCGGATTCCTCTATATGCTGTTCCGTCCGGATCCATATAAGAACCAGAAGAAGGCATCCCGCCGCTCTGTAGCAGCTTAATTTTAGCAGTATTACTTCATTATTCCATAGAAACTCTATAAAAGATCCAGGTCAGAGGCGGACATCGCTTTGTGCCTGGATCTTTTCTGTTGGAGAACGCATAGCTTATAGAAGGAAGATTGCGAGAGCCGTGCCGGGATCCGGACGGTCTTCGCGGATCAAAGGAGATAAATAACGATGGAAAATATCGGAAATATTATTCTTGGGATCATGATCCCGTTTGCGGGGACGACGCTTGGGGCTGCGTGCGTATATTTTATGAGGAATGGGATCCGGCAGAATGTGGAAAAAGGCCTTCTGGGCTTTGCGTCCGGTGTCATGGTGGCGGCATCCGTGTGGTCGCTTCTGATCCCGTCCATGAATCTTTCCGCGGATCTGGGACGCCTGGCGTTTCTGCCTGCGGTGACCGGATTCTTTTGCGGCATCCTGTTCCTGCTGTTCCTTGATGGACATGTGCCTCATCTTCACATCGGGTGCGACGAACCGGAAGGTCCGTCCTGTACGTTAAAAAAAAATACGATGCTTGTCCTTGCGGTGACCCTTCATAATATTCCGGAAGGAATGGCGGTCGGTGTCATGTTCGCGGGACTTCTTACGGCAAACAGCGGGATCACGTTAGCCGGTGCGTTTGCCCTGTCCGTCGGGATCGCGATCCAGAACTTCCCGGAGGGGGCGATCATTTCCCTGCCGCTCAAGGGTGAGGGGATGAGCAGCAACCGTGCATTTCTATATGGAACACTTTCAGGCGTTGTAGAGCCAGTGGCAGCAATTCTCACCGTTTTGATGTACAGGATCCTCGCTCCGGTCCTGCCGTATCTTCTCGCCTTCGCTGCAGGTGCCATGATGTATGTGGTCGTGGAGGAGCTGATCCCGGAGACCGCGGAGGGAGAGCACTCGAATATAGGAACCATCGGGTTCGCGGTCGGGTTTGCATTGATGATGATGCTTGATGTGGCACTTGGGTGATACAATATGGACGATTGAGCGTCATAGATAAATATGATAGGGAAGCGGTGATGCCCGCCTGCCCGCTGTCCGGTGGAAAAAAGACAGAAAAACAAAAAGGAAAGTGGATATCCAGAGTCCATGATGTGACTCTGGGATATCCACTTTTTATTTCCGACAATCAGATTTTTCAACACGGATCAGTCAAATTGTCAAAATTACATCTATTATCGGGAATGTTTGCTTAATTAGAATCTCTTCCAGGTACCCCGATAGAAAAGCAGCAGCAGCGGAAAGAGCTCCAGACGTCCGGCAAGCATATCAAAGGTCAGAACCAGCTTGGAGAAGTTGGAGAAGAGCCCGAAGTTCTGGGCCGGGCCTACAAGTTCCAATCCCGGTCCGATGTTGTTTAAGGTCGCCGCGACGGCGGTAAAGTTTGTCACAAGATCGAAGTTGTCGATGCCGATGAGCAGCACGGAGATCGCGAAGATCAGGATGTATGCCGCCATGAAGACATTTACGGAGCGGAGGACCACATGATCCACCGCGCGTCCCTCAAAATGGATCTTGCGGATCTGATTCGGATGGAGACTCTGGGAGAGCTCCTTTGTCAGGGACCGGAATAACAGCACGACACGGGACACCTTAATGCCGCCGCCGGTACTTCCCGCGCAGGCACCGATAAACATTAAGAGCACCAGGATCGTTTTCGGGATCGTTGGCCAGAGGTTAAAATCCACGGTGGCGAAGCCGGTGGTCGTGATGATGGAAGCAACCTGAAACGCGACATGGTGGAACGCGAGGAACAGGCTGTCGAAGAAATCCCGGACAAAAAACGTGATGACGAGGATCGACGTGGCAATGATCCCGAGGTACCATCGCGCCTCCTCGCAGCGCAGTGCTTCCTTCGGCTTTTTCATATAGAAGAGGAAGTACACGTTAAAGTTGATGCCAAAGAGGATCATAAACACGGTAACTACGCCCTGAAGGTAGGTGGAATAGCTTCCGAAGCTGTCGTTCTTGATGCCGAAGCCTCCGGTTCCCGCGGTACCGAAAACGGTACACAGGGAATCAAACACCGGCATCCGTCCCACAAGCAGGAGAATAAACTCCAGAACCGTGAGGAAGAGATAGAGCCCATAGAGGATCTTTGCGGTGGACTGCACCTTCGGGACCAGCTTTGTGACAGAGGGGCCCGGGCTCTCTGCCTTCATGAGGTTCATATGATAGCCGCTTCCGGTAAGCGGAAGCAGGCAGAGAAGGAACACGAGAACTCCCATACCACCGATCCAGTGTGTAAAGCTCCTCCAGAACAGGATGCCGTGCTGAAGCGGTTCCACGGCGGGAAGAATACTGGCACCGGTCGTCGTAAATCCAGACACAGTCTCAAACAGGGCATCCACCGGATTTGTGATGGATCCGCTTAAGAGGAACGGGATGGAACCCATGATACTCATGACGATCCAGCTTAAGGCAACCGTCACGGAACCTTCCCTTGCGTAGAATACCTTGTTTTTCGGCTGCTTGCGGACAAGGATCACACCTGGGATCAGGCAGAGGACGATCGTGATGAAGAATGCCAGTGCGCAGCTTTCATGGTAAATCAGGGAGACTGCCAGGGATGGCACAAGAAGCGCCGCCTCCACGTCCAGAATCCAGCCGATAATATAAAAGATCATCGAATAATTCATGGAATCGCTCCTTTATGATTTTAAGATATCCCGGATATCACCGAGACCGCGGTTTGTGGTCACGAGAATCACGGTATCCCCGACCTTGATTATATTCTGACCACGGGGGGTGAGGATCTGACCGTTGCGGTTGATGCAGCAGATCAGAAGGTTGTCCTTTAAGTTTAAGTCCATAAGCGGCACATTCGTGACAGCGGAATCCTCCTTGATGGAGAATTCCAGTGCTTCGGCACGGCCATCCAGGATCTTATACAGCGTTTCCACGTTGCAGCCGATGGTGTTCTGGCGGGCACGGACGTACTGTAGGATATAATCTGCCGTCAGGTACTTCGGGTAGATGATGCTGTCGATACCGAAGCTGTCGATCACGTCATCGAAGGCGATCTTGTTGACCTTTGCGATGAGCTTTGCATTGGAGTGGAGCTTTCCGTAGAGGGCGAGGAAGATATTCTCCTCGTCAAGTCCGGTGAGGGCCACAAGGGAATCAGCGTAGGTCAGGCCTTCTTCCAGAAGAAGATCCCGATCACTTCCGTCCCCGTTTATGATATCAGCACCGGGAATCACCTCGCTTAAGTAATCGCAGCGCTCTTTCCGCTGCTCGATGATCCGGACGCGGAACCCGATCTTTAAGAGGTCCTGGGCCAGATAGTGGGCGATGGTGCCGCCGCCGATGATCAGGGAATTTTTTACGGATTTTGAGCGGAGACCGATCTTTTCAAAAAACTGAGCCGTATTTTCCAGAGATCCCACGATAGAGAGGATATCCGTATCCTGAAGGACAAAGCTTCCGTTCGGGATCACGACCTCGGATCCGCGCTCAACGGCACAGATCAGGACATCGCATTTTAACTGCCGCATGATATCCATGACAGTTTTTCCGCCGAACCCGATCTCCGGCTTTAAGCGGAAGCGGAGAAGCTCGACACGTCCCTTTGCGAAGGTGTCGATCTTGATGGCGGACGGGAATTTTAAGAGCTTTAAGATCTCTCTGGCCGCCGTCAGCTCCGGGTTGATGATCATGGAGAGTCCGAGCTTTTCCTGAATGAAGCGGATCTCCTTATTATAGAGCGGGTTTCTTACGCGGGCGATGGTGTCACAGTGTCCGGTCTTCTTCGCCATCAGGCAGCAGAGGAGGTTTAATTCGTCCTCGCCGGTGACAGCGATAAAGAGGTCCGCATTTTCCACTCCGGCTTCCTGTTGGATATTAAAGCTGGCGCCGTTTCCAACGATTCCCAGGGCGTCAAACTGGTTGGAAAGATGTTCCACTTTCTGCGGATTCATATCGACCATAACGAGATCGTGGCCCTCGGCGCTTAAGCGCTCTGCAAGGCTCACGCCGACCTTTCCGCAGCCGACAATGATGATCTTCATATGTTTACCGGTCCTTTCAATTAATTACGCTTCCCAGCGTCCGGAAGCGCCGCACGGGAGTACAAGTTTGGAACTTGTAACCGGAAGTCCGATCTCCTCGGAGCTTACAGTTCCGCCGAACTGCGGAACAACGGCTGTTCCGAGCATATAAGTCAGTACGGCCGGAGCAAGTCCGGTTGTGTAGGAGTTGATCAGGTAGAATAACGGCTTGTCGGAGAGGAGCTTCGCGCAGAGTTTTACGAGCGGGTAGATCGCGTCCTCGATCTTCCAGATCTCGCCCTTCGGGCCCCTTCCGTAGGAGGGCGGGTCCATGATGATTGCGTCATAGTGGTTTCCACGGCGGATCTCACGCTCTACGAATTTTACGCAGTCATCCACGATCCAGCGGATCGGCGCGTCCTCAAGGCCGCTGGACTTCGCGTTTTCCTTTGCCCAGGCGACCATGCCCTTGGAGGCGTCAACGTGGGTCACGGAAGCTCCGGCTTTCGCGGCTGCCAGTGTCGCTCCGCCGGTGTAGGCGAAGAGGTTTAAGACTTTGACCGGGCGTCCCGCGTTTTTGATCTTTTCGCCAAACCAGTCCCAGTTTGCCGCCTGTTCCGGGAAAAGACCGGTGTGCTTAAAGCTGAAGGGCTTTAACTGGAAGGTCAGGCCTTTGTAGTTGATGCTCCACTGCTCCGGGAGACTGAAGAATTCCCACTCGCCGCCGCCTTTGGAGCTTCTGTGGTAGTGGCCGTTCATCTTTCTCCACTGTGGTGCCTTTTTATCGGTATCCCAGATGACCTGGGGATCCGGACGGACCAGAATATATTTTCCCCAACGTTCCAGCTTTTCACCGCCGGAACAGTCGATGACTTCATAGTCCTTCCATCCATCTGCTATCCACATAATTGTATTCCATCTCTTTCTTTAGACTTTTTTTGCGTAAAAACGGATCAGGGGCATAAAATGCCTATGATATACCAGTATAATAGATTCGGGGGATACTGTCAAATAGGAGTGGGGATGGAATGCGGGATGTTGGCGGAAATATGGGGAACATGAACGGAAAATGTGTCTTTCTGTGGCGGGAATGCGGCAGAACTGTGGTGGGGACTTAAGAGAATTGACAGGTATTTTCTGTTGAATAATCAGGGAGTTACTGGTAAAATAAAATCAGATGTATTGCGAAATGAAAAATACGGCCGGAAGGCAGAAATCCCATCGGCGAAGCTGATCCGGAATGGATGTTGGCTATAGTTATGCGCCTTTTGGGGTACAGGAAGGAGACGGAGCGAGTGAAGAAAAAAGGGTTAAGAATACTGGCAGCAGCGGCGGTCCTGACTTTCGGATGTCTGACGATGAACGCCTACGCAGCGGAAGGCTGGGCGCTTTCCAATAATATATGGACGTATCTTGATAAAAACGGAAACCGCGTGACGAATGAGTGGAAAAAGGGCGCGGACAACCTCTGGAGATATTTGAACAGCAGCGGCGAGATGGCGGTCAACAGCTGGGCAGACAATGATTACTATGTGGATTCCAATGGAATCATGGTGTCAAATAAATGGATGCAGCTGGCTTCCCCGTACAGCAGGGATAATGGGACGACATACTGGTTCTATTTCAGTTCCAGCGGAAAAGTCACGAAGGACGGCTGGAAGAAGATCGACGGAAAGAGTTATCTCTTTGATTCCGACGGAATTATGCAGACCGGATGGTCCGAGGATGGGGATTACTATTTAAGCTCCAGCGGCGCTATGGTCACCGGCTGGAAGTATCTGGAGCCGAAGGATGCGGATAAGGATCTCTACGGACCGGAGAGCGACGACGGAAAATACTGGTTCTACTTCTCTGCGAGCGGAAAGAAGAACAGCCCGTCGACGAGCAGTAACGGCGGCGATTATAAGGTGATGAAGATCGATGGCAAATATTATTGCTTCGACGAGGACGGACGGATGCAGACCGGATGGGTGTATTTAGAAGGTGACCCGGAGAATGCAAGTAAGGACACGATCGAGAACTGGAGATATTTTGCGGAGAGTGGGATCCAGAACGCGACTCTCGGTGCGTCGATCACCGGATGGCTCTCCTTAAATCCGCCGGAACAGCTTCAGGACAATGTGGATGAGCCGGTTGTCTGGTACTATTTCGAGAAAGATGGAACACCGAAGACAGGTCCGGAGGACGGAAAAGCGTCCACAAGTGACTTTGTCAAGATCAACGGAAAGACATATCTCTTTGACCAGAAGGGAAATCCGGTGAAGGGATTAAAGAAGATACAGATCGGATCGACAGGAGAGTACACCTCCTATTACTTTGATGCATCCTCCAGAATTTCCGTAAAGGGAAAGATGACAGTGGAGGAAGGCGATGGAAATAAGACGACCTTCTACTTTAATGAGGGAACCTACGCGGGACGCGGTGTCAGCGGTGTGAAGAATGGCTATCTCTATTATATGGGTAAGCTTCAGGAAGCGGACAGCTCCAGCCGTTACGCATTGATCAGTATCCCGAATGGAAGCAACGGATACCAGACTTACGTTGTAAACTCCTCCGGACGTATCTCAAAGAATACGACGGTGAAGGACCGCGACGGAAACAAGTTTAAGGTAAATTCCAGCGGAATTTTGACTCAGATCAACGATGAGACGGCGAGCACGAAAGAAGAATACGGTGAGCCGACAGAACCGGTATTTGAGAATGATTGATGTGGATTCAGGATAAAAGATAAAGGATTTTTTGAAGGACCAGGGGCAGAGATGTTCCTGGTCTTTTCCGTTAGCTGCCATGTATCCAGGAAACTTCCGGCAGCAGGATCTGCAGCAGAGAACTTTTACATATGATGGTTAAATAAAAAGAGGATTCCGACTGCAAATACAGGCAGTCAGAAATCCTCAGTTTTTTAGTGCTTTAAACTTCCTCGCCGTTGATCAGCACATGCTTGATCACACCTGTCACATCAAACGGGCAGCCGTCAACAATGACAACATCGGCGTCTTTTCCTTCTTCCAGAGAACCGACACGGTCAGCGATGCCAATGTGCTCAGCCGGGTTGATGGTTACGGCGCGGAGTGCCTCATACTCGTCCATACCGGCTTTGATAGCGAGCCCTGCGCAGAGCGGCAGGTAGTGGAGCGGAGTTACCGGCGCATCTGTGATGATGGAAACATGACATCCGGCTTTCGCGAGAATGCCAGGTGTCTCCCAGGTCTTATTCTGGAGCTCAAATTTGGAGGCATGTCCGAAGGTCGGACCTACTGCGAGCGGGAGATTTTCCTTCGCGAGTTCATCCACGATCATATGCCCCTCTGTCACATGCTCCAGAGTCAGGCCGACACCGAATTCTTTCGCGATGCGGATCGCGGTGAAGATATCGTTTGCCTGATGGGCATGAGCTTTTAACGGGATCTCATGGTTTAATACCGGGATCAGAGCTTCGGACTTCTGGTCGTAAGCCGGAAGCTTGGAGGCGTCATCACCGGCAGCCTCGATCTTTGCCTTGTAAACCTTCGCTTTATTTAAAGCCTCGCGGATTTTTGCGGCATTTGTCATACGGCTGGAGATTCCCTGTTTCTGGTAGCAGCGTTTCGGGTTTTCACCGAAAGCGCATTTCATAGCGATCGGGAATTTTACGATCATATTGTCAACACGGGTTCCAACCGGTTTGATAGCAGCGAAGGTTCCGCCAATGGAGTTGGAGCTGCCTGGACCGGTTGCGAAGCAGGTAACACCGGCTTTCGCGGCCATCTTCATACACGGGTCAAACGGGTTGATTCCGTCGATCGCCTGTACCTGTGGAGTTACCGGGTCATTCAGTTCGTTGTAGTCATGCCCCTCGTAGCCGATCCCGTAGCCGTCAAGACCGATATGGCAGTGGGCCTCAACAAATCCCGGATAAACATGGAGTCCGGTAGCGTCAATAACCTCAGCGCCGTCAGCAGAGAGACCTTTTCCGATCTTTACGATCTTTCCGCCGTCGATCAGGATGTCAGCGATAAAAGTTTCCTTTGATACCGCTGTGTGAAGTGTTCCGTTCTTGATACAAATCATTGGAATTCCTCCTCTTTTCAAATCATAACTCTATCATACATGAATTGCGAGAATATTTCAAGGATTCTTTCTGTACAGTAGTTAAAAATAAGTTGCGATTCACGCTTTGCGCAAACAGTAATAAAAAAAAGGAACTATTTCATCTTAAAAGATGAAAAGTTCCTTATAGTTGAGTTATGAAACTACATTCACCGGTGTTCCCTCAAGGAATCCCTTTACATTTCCGGCAAGGATGGAAACGAGGCGCTGTCTTGTCTCAAGTCCTTTCCAGCCCATATGCGGGGTGAGGATCACGTTGTCGAGGGTGTAGAGCGGGTTGTCGGCTTTCGGCGGCTCAGTTTCCTGGACGTCGAGGCCTGCGCCTGCGATCTGGTGCTTTTCAAGCGCTTCGATCAGAGCCGGTTCATCGATGAGAGCACCGCGGGAGGTGTTGATCAGGAAGGCGGTCGGCTTCATGAGCGCAAGAGTCTCTTTATTGATCATATGCTTTGTCTGCGGAGTTAACGGGCAGTGCAGGGAAACATAGTCACTGTTCTTTAAGACTGTCTCAAGATCCACATAGCGGATGCCGTCTTCGTCGGCTCTCGGTGTTCTTGTATACACGAGAATGTTCATATCAAGAGCTTTTGCAATCTTCATTACAGTCTTTCCGATATGTCCGGCACCGATGATTCCTAAAGTCTTTCCGTTTACCTCAACGTGCGGAACCTGGAGATTTTTCGTAAAGTTATCATGGTTTCCGTTTGCCAGCATCTTCATCTGGACCTGCATGGTGGAGCTTAAATTTAAGATCATCATGACCGCCGTGTGGGCTACGCGCTCGGAGCTGTATGCCGGGATATTGCAGACGGTGATCCCCTTCTCCCTTGCGGCATCAAGATCCAGATTGTTGTATCCGGTACCGGCCTCACAGATCAGCTTTACGGAAGCCGGAAATTTGCGGATCAGGTCACCGTTTACCGGCATCTCCTTTGTGACGATAATATCAGCTCCCTCAATGCGCTCTAAGAGCTGTTCCGGTGTGGTATCATCGTAGACGGTCACGTCGGAAGAGAGAACAGAAAAGTCGAGATTTCCGTCAAAGTTCATTTTTTTTGCGTTTAATACAACGGTCTTGTCGCTCATGGGTAAATCCTCCTGCGAAATTGATAATAAGAAAATTGTACATACCTTGGTGCTGTATTGTAACTGTTCAGCAGGTCTGCGCATTTACTGCGCTGACCGTAAAAAAACTTATATTATAATAGAAAGCAAAAATCCTATCGGCACCGCCGCTTTGGAATGGATTTTGCGCGTAACTGTGAGGTGCTGAACAGTTACGCTGTATTCATTATATAACGGTTTTTGAAATGTGACAATGAAGAGTTTGTGGTTATAGGTTATGATACATAGATGTATAAATAAAAAATGGAAAGAAATTTTCTATGCGTTTCCGTGATAGAGCAAGTTGAAGAGGTAAATGTTCAGACGAAAGGAAAGATCAACAAGGAATCGTTTGTCCTGCTCTAAATGAGTTTCCTTGAGAGATGCTTATTTTAACATAATAGTATGTTTGAACAAGTATTGGAAAAATAATAGCATGTTATTGTATAATATGTACATCAAAAGACAACAAACGATATAAAAATAGTCATTTTCACGAAAACGCGTTTCGTAAGTGCTTATTAACAAAAAGACAATATGACAGATAGGAGAGTTGATTATGCAGAACGAACATGCAAAAGAATTAAGAAAAATTTTAAGTGAGACATCTTTTTTGACACTTCCGGGTGTATATGATTGCCTTTCTGCTAAGATTGCAGAGGAAGCAGGATTTCAGGCATTATTTCTTTCCGGTGGAGCACTTGCCTACAGCGTATTAGGACGCCCGGATTTTGGATTTTTGAGTCTGGCAGAATTTGGAACAGCGATCCAACATATTGTGTCATCTGTTTATGCTCCACTGATTGCAGATGCGGACAATGGATTTGGAAATGCAATTCAGGCGGCAAACACCGGAGCTATGTATGAGCAGTTTGGAGCGGCAGGACTTCAGATTGATGATAAAGTTCTTCCAGCCAATCATCCGGCTAAAAATGAGATCATCGATTGGGAGTTAATGGGACCAAAGATCAAAGCTGTGAGAACTGCAGTTTCTGATGACTTTGTGATTATCTACCGTACGTGCGCAGAGTTGTATGATTTTGGTGTCGATGAAGCAATCAGAAGAATCAATCTTGCGAAGGAGTGCGGCGCCGATTATGCATATGTGGATGGAATCAAGTCCGTGGAGAATCTGGAAAAGATTTCCAGAGAAGCCAAAATTCCGCTTATGGTAAATCTGAATGAGAAAGGATTTGTCGGCGGACTTCCTACAGAGCAGGTCAAGGCATTAAATTACTGTATTGGTTTATTTCCAATCTCCGCCATGCTGGCAGCAGCGCAGGGAATGATTGATGTTCTTGGGGCATTGGCAGAACAGGGAACAACGCTTGCAGTGAGAGACAAAATGACAAATCCGCCAACGAAGATTCATCGCATGATGGGACAGTTTTCACTGGTAGAAAAGTATACACCATATTATAACGAATGAGGAGATATACAGGAGAAAAGCTGATTGCTCAGAAAGGAGTGTCTGAATGACATACCGAAACATCCAATACGCCCAAATGACAATCCAAAAAGATTGATGTAGTATTTGTGCATTATAGAGAAAAAATTTCCACTGTTTCACCGATGAAAAAGCGTTCGTTTCGTTTTACTGCATTTATCCACAGCATCCGATCCTCAAAAATCGAACCACACGATTTTTCGAAAAAATATACACTGGATTTGTGGATAGCAGTACAGAGCATCTGGAATTTCATGGAAATATCCCAGATGTTCTGTATTGTTATCCACCGTCATAATGACGAAAGGGAAACAGCCGCCAGGTGGCAGAAACTGTAAAAATCTGGTACAATGAACTCATGAAGAAAAGGAGTTCCTGCCATGGCGATCAAGTACACAGAAGAACAACTAAATAGCGTTGACAAGTCTATGCTGATCCAGATGTTTTTGAACCAGCAGGAGCAATTGGAAAAAGTCAGTGCCGATTCGTTCCTGATCATAAAGCAGATCCAGGCGATCTACCGGGAGGAAGGAAAACTCAAAGAACTTTCATCAAAAGAAAGACTTGTTCAGCGTCAGGTGGTTGTAAAACCACTGGTAGATGCTTTATTTGTGTACCTGAAACAACACGAAAATGAAGTCGGTACGGAAAAACTGAGGGAAGCTTTCATTTATGTATTAAATCAGGAAAAATACCTCCGGGTTTTCCTGACCGATGGGGATGTTCCAATGGACAATAATGCATCCGAGCGTGCGATCCGCGGATTCTGTGTCGGTAAGAAAAACTGGCAGATGATCGATACCATCAATGGTGCAAAATCATCCGATATCATTTACAGCATTGCAGAAACAGCAAAAGCGAATAATTTAAAGCCATATGAGTACTTTGAATATCTTCTGACAGAGATTCCGAAACATATGGATGATACAGACCGATCTTTCTTAGATGATCTGATCCCGTGGTCAAAAAATTTGCCGGAGAGTATTCGAAAACCAAAGAAGATCAATTAAGCCAAGCCGCAAAAGCGGCTTTTGACTGGTTCAGTACTTGCTATGGAGCGTTTAATTTTCGATATCATTTTGACATAAAGCAGGGCTGCCGTATTAGCAAATATTGCTAGGCGACAGCCCTCTTTTGGATGAAACTTATTTTCTATATATAATATGGAACAGGAGCAGCTTTGGGGGTGTTATTACCAAAACCAATTACACACCATAGCAAAAAAGTAAAAAATAGTAAGCAAATGATAACATATGTATACATTAGATATCGAAAGAATGATGTCCCTTTTCTTGTCATTAATAAAACACAACAAATGAAAAAGAAGAGACTTACAAGTCCAATAAAAACTGAATTAAAAAGGAGTGGTACTATTATGCTAATTAACCCTGTAATCATTTTGACTATACTCCTGTTTATTCAAAATAAATTACACCCTTATAAAGACTTCCCCCGTTAACCCACGTTGGAAAATCGTAGATTTCTTTTCCAGCCCAGTTAGAAGTTACCATTTTAGTCCCACTACCAGCGTCGTAAATACGTGTTACAGTAACCCAATGTTGTTCCAAATCAGGTATAGGCGAGTTCCATGTAAGCAACAGAACTGGCGATTCTTTATTTAAGCCCGTAGCAATATATTTTCTCACATTAACTTCTGACCATGCTGAAGAACTTCTAGTTGCCTTTAAATCCACCTTATGATTGGAAGCAAATTCCTCAGCTCTACTAATGAGCGAATCTACTGTAGGAATCCCCCAGACTGCTGGTGAAATAGTGTCATAGACCTCTTTTTGAAAAGCATTAAATTCTGATTTCGTAATACCAGATTTCGTATATAACCCTTTTGCATGTTATAAAAATTTCAAAGTAACTTCTACTTACTTTGTTACTAATAAGATAACACTCATTTTTATATTTTGACGACGGATGTAAGAAATACGAGTCTACAAGATATTTTCACTGAATCATCATCTTGCCACTTCCATTGTCATGCGAAAGGCTTTTCCAGAACGAGCCTTATTACATCATCTTCTATCTGAAAGAAAAACGGCATCCCCGGAGTCGCATTCTCATATGTTTCAATATACTTTTTGAACTCCTGCACATCTGTTGTGGTATATTCCTCCGGATACTCAGAATCGGAAAAGTCCCCGTTCCAATCAATAAAAGTATATACTGTCTGTGCATCCAGTTTCCATACAATAGTTTCCGTATCGGGATTGTATATATAATAGCCATCCGGCATATCATCTTCCGTAAGGTTCAACTCTCTTATCTTTTCCTCATTGTCATCTGTAATAAACTCTATCACATCAACCATTAAATTGTTTTCTGTCATCTCTTTCAGAAAAGCAGCAACATAGACCTTGCCATCCTCATCAGTAAATGTTGGATTGGAAACTTCGCCACTTTGCGGAACCTTTTTCCCTGTTGCAATTACTGAAATTGCAATGATGATTACAAGCAAGATAATTCCTGCCAATATGTAGATGCCTATTTTCTTATTTACATTTTTACTCATAATGTGATTTCTCCCTATTTTTTCATCAATTTCTTCTTTAATCCTATCTGGTGCATTTATATTTTCTGCCTCCTCTTTCACCGCTTTCCTTATCAACGCATCTACTTTTTCATCTTCATAATCACTAATCAACTTTTTCATGGTATCTCCTTCATATCACAAAGTGTAATTTTTTCTTCAAGATCTACACTTCCATCAATAGAAAGGATATTGGTATCTGATTCAACAACATTTTTCATCAGTACTGATGAATCGCTATCGTTTTGTGACGTCGCCATAGCTACAAATGTTGACATTACAGACAAAGAAATAATACTTAGTGCGGCAATAGAAGATTTAAAACACTTGTTTTTTATCATAGAATCACCTCATTTAGAATTTTTATTTAATATGTTACAATGATTTATGTATTCAATGGCATCATCTCCTCTTGTTAAATATAATTATCTAAAAACAATGGCGTTATTTTTAAATTATTCGTTTTATGTCTTGATATTATCATGGGGCGAGTGAATACACAATGCATTTTATCGATATGTAAGAAATCGTAAGAAAATATAAAACATATAAGCTACAAGATTTATAATTGGACTGGGTTATTTTTGATAGTCTGTTTATTTTTTCCTTTAAAGTATAGTAATAAACGTAATCTCGATTTCTTTTGTCCAAACTGGGCTTAAATAATTTTCTAATCAATGCGGAACAGCTTCTAGCAGACTTAGAGAAAGATGTCATTTCTACCTGTTGAATCCTCCACTGATTTTGCTCTGGCAAATCGGACGGAAAATAGCACCGTCATTTTGACGATAAGTCACAATGCTGAAGTTGAAGCGAAAATAGAAAAATCAGAGCTATTTGCGATTACTTATCCACATCCACGTAAACATCAAACCAGAATTACACGAATAAGTTTTTGCATCCACGAAAGCTTGTGGATAATTGCAAAAAGCCTCATTTTTTCTAGTAAAAAAGTTTTTTAATTTCGGCTTTTTAGACAAAAATCAGAAATCCTTCTTTTCTTTAGAAGGACGGATGACTTTTGGCTGGTCGATTGCAAGGCCTTCCATCAGCCAGCGGAATTCCTGCCTGGTTAAAAGCCTTGCTTCCGAAGCATTGCGTGGCCATTGGAAACGACCATTCTCATCCAGACGTTTCTGGTAGAGAACAAATCCATCTTTGTCATAATGGAGTGCTTTTAACTTCCGACTGTCCCTGCCGCAAAACAGATAGAGCGCGTTGGCATAAGGATCCAGCTTATAAGTATCGCGAATAATGGCCATCAATCCATCAAAGCTTTTTCGCATATCTGTCCGGCCGGTAATGATAAAAATCTTTGCTACGCCGGACAGTTCGCCTAACACAGTTGCTGCAGCGCTGCGATTGTGTTTCGAATCGTTTCGCAGGCTGCCGAATTCTGGATTTCCACAGAAAAACCAGAAAAGACCAAACGAATGGCCGGGGCGGAAACAGTGGTACGATCAGGAAGTTGCTCACCTACTGCAACCGTATCAGCACCAGAAAAATCAATTGCCACAACTTCATGCTGTTCCGGGCAGGAAGACATCGGATTATCTGGTATTTCACAAGCCATGCTTCGAAATCTCCGGATATGATAGTAAAAGTTGCTGCGTTGTATGTGATGTTGCTCACACCATGCTTTATCTGTAAGACCACTGGTGCGGCATTCCTGAATCAGCGCCATCCATTCCTGATCCGTACGTCTTGGGTGTCTTTGAACCATTCTTGCCCAACTCCATTCCTGTGTATTATGAGTGTGTTAGACAGGATGTGTCCAGATTTGAACCAAACTTGTCCACTGTCCAAACTCATTAGAATGATTGTTACACAGATCTTGGCTGATGAAAAGACGGCAGGTTATTCATCGCTTACAATCCAGGTAAAGATTTTATCCGCAAACGCAAACTTGATTTTAAGAAAATGATGCGTCTGATTATTTCCATGGAAAGCGGAAGTCTAAATCATGAACTTCTTAAATTTTTTGAGTATGATTCCTCGGTTCCTACCGGATCTGCTTTTTATCAACAACGTTCCAAACTTTCCGTTTCTGCATTCCGTCATCTTCTCAAGGAATTTAACCTTAAATTCCCCTTAGAAAAATTTCGCGATAATTACTATGATATTTGGGCTGCTGTCCAGTCATGATCCTCCGACCAGATTCTGTAAACAGATCGCACGGACACGGCTGTGAGGACGATAACGGCACCGACGATAGCCATTTTTTCCGGAATTTCCAAGCACGAAGCGGATCCCAATAAGCGCGGACAGGAGAGCTGAGGCAGAAGGATCTCCGAAAGGCCGTAAGCAGGTCGGCGAAGCGGTGAATCGGAAAACTACGAAAAAATATCCTGGCGGGGAATTGAGACCACAAGAAAAAGCTGCCCGCGAGGGACAGCTTTTTCTTGTGTGATGGGTTTTCTATTTTCAGGTTTGTTGATGGGCTGTTTTACTGCGCTTTCCGCTGCATTTTCGCAACGAGGGCGCTGGTCCTCTGACGGTAGTCGTCGAGTTCGGTGACGATTCCCATGAAAGAGGAGATAAGATCTAAGGAGGCGCGCAGAGAACTCTGCTCACCCTGTACGACTGCGCGTTTTGTGAGGCGCATAGCCTGCTGCGGCGCTGCCAGAAGCTTCTCCATATACTGCTCCACAAATGCGTCAAGCTCTGCATCCGGGACGCAGTGGGTAACGAGACCCATATCTGCGGCTTCTTTTCCCTTTAAGGTCCGGGCTGTCCAGAACAGGTCTAAAGCTTTGTCCCGGCCGACGAGACGGGGCAGGAAATATGCTCCGCCGTCACCAGGTACAATTCCGGCATTAAAATAGCTTTCCGACATGGAAGCACTCTCCCCGGCGATCCGCACATCGCACATGAGAGCCATGTCAAGACCGGCACCGACTGCGGCACCATGGATCTTGGCAACCACCGGTTTATCGATTTCTTCTAAAAGAAGCGGAATTCTTTGGATTCCCTTCCAGAGTGAATTCTTTCTTGCGAGGGCTGTGGAGGAGATATCTTCATGACTTTCGAAGAATCCGTCACCGGCTGCCATTGCCTTGACGTCACCGCCTGCGCAGAACGCTTTTCCGTTTCCGGAAAGCAGAAGTGCATATACATCATCGTTGTCACGGACATCTTCCAACGCTTCTGTCCAGAGACGGATCATCTCCTCGCTGAAACAGTTGAGCTGCTTCGGACGATTCAGTGTGATGCGTGCAAGGTGGTTGTGTACTTCGTAGATCAAGTCTGCCATAGAATATCTCCTCCTCTATTTACTCTCTCAATATACCATATTGTGGAACTGATTTCATTATATGGAATTTCACACAGAATGTCAAGCCCTTGAAACTGGTTTTAACGTAAAATTTGCAAAAAAATATTGTCCAGAATCGAAAAATCCTGGACAATATCACAAAGCGAAAAAGTATTGCATTCTATATCACAATATGAAATTCTGTTACAGACGTAATGATTGAACCATCCGCACACTTGATTTACAGAGAGAGCAGCATCCACCCCGCCGCGCACATAATTATGAGAAATATGAGATTGTAAAGGGTGAATACCATCATGTACGTTCCGGACTTTGCTTCCGGAATCTCAGCGTAGGCCCGGTAGGAGATCACGCTTGCCATGGATGCGATCAGGGTCCCAAGACCGCCGACATTCACACCAAAAAGCAGAGGACGCACTGCACCGGTAAAGCCGGAGAGCAGGATCGCTGCGGGGACATTGCTGATGCACTGGCTTAAGAGAACACCTGCCGGAAATTCATGACCGGAGATCAGCTTCGTGAGGAGTCCGGAGATCGCAGGGATCCGTTCCATATTGCCGATAAAGATAAAGAAGCAGACGAATGTCAGGAGCAGAAAGTAGTCGACCCGGATAAACAACGAGCGGTCCTTTATGAGAACAGCGGCCAGGATGATGAAAAACATGACCGGCCAGGAATAGATCCGAACGACGCAGCCCAGACAGACGAGAAAAAGCGCCAGATAGAAGATCAGAGAAGTCTTCGTGGGACAGCCGTCCTGGTGAAGGGAGGTCCGGCTGAGGGTGATGGCTTTATTTTTCAGCAGGAAAACGGCAGCTACAAGCAGCAGGGCTGAGAGTACCGTTAACGGCAGCATGTATCCCACAAGCTCACCGGCAGAGAGGCCAAAGGAAGAGTAGAGATACAGGTTCTGTGGATTCCCGATGGGTGTTGCCATACTGCCGAGGTTCGCGGCGATAGTCTGCAGGACGATCACAGGGATCATGAGTTCCGGAAGTCCAGCCATATTGAGGATCAGGATGGAAAACGGGACAAATGTGATCAGGGACACGTCGTTCGTGATCAGCATGCTGGAGAAAAAGCAGAGTGCTGTCAGGGTGAAGGCAAGCTGGCGAGTGGAATGCATTCCGGCGAGCAGGGATGATCCGAGATAACGGAACAGACCGATCTCCTTCAGCCCGGCGACCACCGTCATCAGGGAGAAGAGGAGTGCCAGAGTGCGGAAGTCAATGTAAGACAGATACTCCGGTGACGGAGCGACAAAAAACATGGAAAGGACCGCCAGAACCGCTGCCGCGGAAAGGACTGGTTCTTTTTTTATGAATGACATGGATCGATTTCCTTCCTTATATAAATATTGTGCATACGGCAGAAGACAGAAAAACTGTATACAAAGTGCCGCCCTGCAATTCAAGTCGAACATCCGAGAGACTTGGCGCGTGATTCTGGTCAGCGAAGCTGACAAATCCTATCAGAGTCACTGCCTATCCTCGCGGGATAGGAACAACCGTGTTACTGTACACGGGTAGGAATTTTCTGAACTGAAAATTCCGTACAATACAGTGGTGGTAGTGGATTTTGCCGATTTGGAATGCGAAGCATCGGCAAAATCAGTTACTGTTTGCGCAAGGCGTGAACAGTAACCAACTGCAAAACTTCT
>NZ_QWGO01000005.1:55657-149310 GCF_003435535.1 Desulfotomaculum sp. OF05-3
AACTGCAAAACTTCTGTAATTATTATAAACAGTGGCTTTACGAATGTAAAGAAGAAGAGTATACTGTACATGTTTGGTCATTGCACACAGGTAGGAATTTTCTGACCTGAAAATTCCGTACAATACAGTGGTGGCAGTGGATTTTGCCGATTTGGAATGCGAAGCATCGGCAAAATCAGTTACTGTTTGGGCTTCTTTCATGCCCGTATCGACAATGATGTCAGAATAATGGAAAGCGGCAGCTCTGGATGAAAATTCCTGGGTGCCGCTAATTTACGCGGAATGGCAGCGCATAAACAGGACAGGATGTCTGCTGTTTCTGTTTGAGGGAGGAATATTATGGGGAACAACAAGTTTTCAATCGCCAGTGTTGGAAACCGGCGGGCATTCCGGGATGGAGCCCGGGATGGGGTGCCGATCGCGCTCGGGTATTTTGCGGTATCTTTTTCACTGGGAATCGTGGCGCGGAATGTCGGGATGACACCGATTCAGGGAATGATCACAAGCGCACTCTGCAACGCGTCCGCAGGGGAATACGCGGGCTTTACGATGATCGCCGCGGGGGCAGCGTATATTGAGATGGCGATCGTGACACTGATCGCGAACGCGAGATATTTACTGATGAGCTGTGCCATGAGCCAGAGAATGGATCCGGATATGCCGTTTTTCCACAGGCTTCTCATGGCATTTGATATTACCGATGAGCTGTTCGGAATTACGATTGCAAGACCGGGCTGCTTAAATCCCTGGTATATGTACGGGGCAATCGCATTAGCGCTTCCCGGCTGGGCTGTCGGAACAGCCCTCGGTGCGCTGGCAGGTAATCTGATGCCGTGGCGTCTTGTGAGCGCCTTCAGCGTGGCACTCTACGGAATGTTCCTTGCGATCATCATTCCACCGGCGAGAAAGAGCCGCATCCTTGCAGGTCTCATCGCCATCAGCTTCGCGGCAAGCTACCTTGCGGAGCATCTGCCGGGGATCTCATCGATCTCCAGCGGCACGAGAACGATCATTCTGACTGTTGTGCTCTCATCCGCAGCAGCGATTCTCTTCCCACATCCGGCAGAGGACAGCGCGGCTGATACTTCCAAGGAAACAACGGAAGAAACTCATGTCCATTCTGCAGACGCGGCAAAACAGGGCGCTTAAAAGAAAAAGAAATTTTTGAAAACTGTCTTGTTAAATTAAGAAGGAACACAGAAAAAACATGGAAAAGAATATTTATCTTTATATTGCGGTGATGGCGGGTGTCTCTTACATGATCCGTGTCCTGCCGCTCACATTGATCCGGAAACCGATCAAAAATCAGTTTATCCAGTCATTCTTATATTACGTCCCATATGTGACGTTAGCTGTTATGACGTTTCCGGCGATCCTCTCCGCCACAAACAGTACGGTGTCGGCGGCGCTGGCGCTGGTCATCGGAATTATCGCGGCATGGTGCGGAAGAAGTCTCCTGTCCGTTGCGGTGATCTGCTGCGCGATGGTATTCATTACGGAATTTTTCTTAGTGTAGTAAAAATACATAAAACACATATATTAAATAAAACAAAAGCAGTTTCGGTATCTGATCATCCATCAATCAAATGACCGTGCTGCTTTTTTACTTTATAGAAGACCGATTACGGCATTCTCGCAGGGCGTGAAAAACCAAGAAAAAAAAGCAGTACATGGCGCAGAAAAACGGAATGCGGCGGTATCCCAGACCAATGCTTTAACGTTGTAAAATAAATGAGATAAAATCCCATTGTCTGAAATTTCACAATACGAAATATATTCCATTTTGGCAAAAATGCTGATTTTCTACGCGGAAATTTGGCAATTATTTGGAAGAATCGTACTTGTATTTGTGCGGGAAAGTTGTTATAATCAGTAGCCGTGTTGAGCGAAAAAAAAGAGTAATGGCTCATAAAAGCTGATTACATGGAGGTTTACCCATGAAGAAATTATTTGCATTCTGCGCAGGACTTCTGGCGGTCTTAAACCAGACTGCAGTTACAGCGCTTGCGGCAGAACCAGAGGCTGCCGGGGCGGCAGCACAGACGCCGTTATGGCTTTGTATTCCATTTGCAGGACTCCTGCTCTGCATCGCGGTCCTTCCGCTTGTGAAAGCAGAGTGGTGGGAGGCGCACCAGCCGCATGCGGTCGTGTTCTGGTCCCTGCTGTTCCTGATCCCGTTCGCCGTGAAGTACGGTGTGCCGAAGGCGGCGGAGACGACACTGGAATGTATCATAAACGACTACCTGACATTCATCGTCCTTCTGTTTGGACTGTTCTGCGTGTCCGGTAACATTACTCTGTCAGGCGACCTGGCCGGTTCCCCGAGGATCAATGTGGGTCTTCTGGCTCTTGGAACCCTGCTTTCCAGCTGGATCGGTACGACCGGTGCCAGCATGTTAATGATCCGTCCGATCATCAAGATGAACGCATGGAGAAAGAGAAGACGTCATATCGTGATCTTCTTTATCTTTATGGTATCAAATATGGGCGGCTGCCTGACTCCGATCGGCGACCCGCCTCTGCTCATGGGATTCATGAGAGGTGTGCCGTTCTTCTGGAGCTTAAAGCTTTTACCGATCCTGATCTTCAATATGATCATCCTGCTGTTCATCTTCTATCATTTTGATATGAAGGCATATAGAAAAGATATCGCGGCAGGCTTAAAGCCGGATATCAGCAAACCTGGTACTGAGGTGAAGATCCGCGGCAGCCACAACCTGGTCTTTATCATTATGATCGTGATCGCCGTTATCTTAAGCGGTACCCTGCCGTCCATGCCGATGTTTCAGGATGCCGCAGGAAATGTCCTCGGGATTCATGTATTCGGAGAAGTTACATTATCCTATCCGGCGATCATTGAGTGTGTGATCATCCTTGTATCCGCATTTCTGTCCTTTAAGACGACGGATGGATCGATCCGCCGAGAGAACCACTTTACCTGGGGCGCGATCCACGAGGTCGCAGTTCTCTTCGTCGGTATCTTTATTACGATGCAGCCGGCGCTTATGATCTTAAAGGCAAACGGAGCGGAGCTTGGGATCACAGAACCGTTTGAGATGTTCTGGGCGACCGGTCTGTTATCCAGCTTCCTCGACAATACGCCGACCTATCTGGTATTCCTGACAACAGCAGGCGCCTTAGGATTGTCACAGGGCATGGTGACGGCCCTCGGAACCGTTCCGGCCAAGATGCTGGAAGCGATCTCCTGTGGTGCTGTATTTATGGGCGCGAATACATATATCGGTAACGCGCCGAACTTCATGGTCAAATCCATTGCGGATGAGAACGGTATCCGGATGCCTTCATTCTTCGGATATCTGATCTGGTCCTTTGGAATTCTTGTTCCGGTATTCATTGTGGATACTCTGGTATTCTTTTTATAGGAAGGGGGAGGAAATATGGCTGCAACGAAAGAAGAAATCAAAGAACTGGCAGAACATATCTACGATCTGGACGCGGAGGTCTATGTCCACCTGGGTTCCTCCCTGGGACGTGTTTTCAACCGTGACAGAGAGCGCTGTGTGAATGAGCTCACAGAGCTTCTGACCACAAGACCGCAGGGACATTTAGTCCGCAGCGAGCTTGGATTGATTGCGAACATGGCCCGTACCATCGAGGATAAAGAAGAACGCGCGATGTGTATGACCGAGTACAACCGCATCCTCAATGAGGTCATGAGTCTTCCGACAAGCTTCGCCAGCGGCGATGTGATCGACCCGATCCTCGCGAAGTTAAACAGCTTCAACGTAGCGAACCGTTTCTCCAACGACGACCATCTGATTATCTGCATCAGCTGGACATACGGAAGCGGCGGAATCGATGTCGGCTTCAAGCTTGCGGATAAGCTTCATATTAACTACTACGATGCCGATATTTTCGCGGCAGTATTAAAACGCCTCGACGCGGAGAAAGATAAGACGATCCGTGACGCGGCGGGATATGCCCACGTCTCTGAGGAACTGCAGCAGAGTCCGGCGAGCGAGTTTGAGGCAGTGACCCATATGTCCCTGAAGGATCATATCAAATATTTCAGCCGTTACCACGGCCTGAACCGTCAGGATGCCGTCTTCTTCAACCAGAGCGACCTGATCTGTGATATGGCGAAAAAGGAAGACTTTATTATCATGGGCCGCTGTGCCGATGCGATCTTAACGAACAACGGTATTCCGCATATCAGTATCTATATCACTGCACCGATCGAGCAGAGGATCCAGCGCGCGATCGAGGTAAACTCCGGATTAGACCGGAAAAAAGCGCGCCATTTCCTGAAAAAACTTGACAAAAAACATGCGCATTATTACAATTTTTATACCGGAAGAAGCTGGGGAAACGCGAATAACTACGATCTATGCATCAACAGCGCAAGCTACGGAATTGACGGTACTGTCGATTTTATTCTGAGAATGATCGGTCGCGATAAGGATAAGAAAAAATCGGAATGATCCCCAAATGAAATGTGCTGCCGGCCTGTTTGCCGGACATGACAAATTATGATTTTGATGCCTGGCTGATATCAGTCAGGCATTTTTATGTAAAAAGAAAGGATCAACAGCATGCAGCTCGATATGACAAAAGGAAAACCGCTGCCGGTGATTTTGCAATTTACGATTCCATTGGTGATCGGAAATATCTTTCAGCAGCTTTATAATATGGCGGACACGATCATCGTCGGCCGCTGCGTCGGTGCCGGGGCGCTGGCGGCGGTCGGCTCCACCGGAACGATCATGTTTCTGGCGACCGGCTTTGCTCAGGGAATCACGGCCGGTTTTTCGATCCTTACCGCCCAACGGTATGGGGCAGGGGATGAAAAAGGTGTGAAACGCAGCGTGGCAAACGGAATGATCCTGGCGGTGATCGCAGCGGTCATCCTGACACTGGTCTGTGTGGCGATCATGAACCCGCTTTTGCACCTGATGAATACGCCGTCAGATATCTTTCAGGATGCCTACACGTATATCATGGGAATCAGCGTCGGACTCACGGCAAATATCTTCTACAACCTGTTTTCCTCCTATCTGCGGGCGGTGGGAAACAGTCAGATCCCACTCTTTTTCCTGATATTTTCCGCCTGCCTGAACGTGGGTCTGGATCTGCTTTTTATCATCCGCGGCGGCATGGGTGTGGCAGGAGCAGCCTGGGCGACGAATCTGTCCCAGGCGATCTCGGCGGTGCTCTGCGTGGGATATATCTGGGTTAAGGTTCCATCCTTAAAGCCGGAGAGGGAACATTGGAAGATCCACGGAAATGACACGAGAAACCAGCTTGCGGCCGGGATTCCCATGGCGTTCCAGTTCGCGATCACAGCGTCGGGAACCATGATCATGCAGTCCGCTATCAACCTCTTCGGTTCCGTGGCAGTTGCGGCTTACACGGCTGCGGCGAAGCTCCAAAGTCTTGTGATCCAGGGCATGATCGCCATGGGACAGACGATGGCGACCTACGGCGGACAGAACTACGGATGTGGGGATGTAAAGCGGATCAAGGCGGGTGTAAAGGCAGCGCTTCTCGCGGAGTTTGTGTATTCTGTCGCGGTAGCATTGCTCATGTGTGCGCTGCTCAGGCCATGTCTCGGACTTTTCTTTACCGGGGACGTAGACATTTCAGCGATGATGCCGTGGGCGGAGACTTACTGCTATATGACCGCGATGTTTTTCCTGCCGCTCTGCACGATCTTTATTTTCCGCAATATCATGCAGGGCTGCGGATATGGCTTTCTGCCGATGATGGGAGGTGTATCGGAGCTCATCGCGAGACTGATTGTCTCCATGGCGGCGATGAAGCTTTTGAGCTATCCGCTCGCCTGTTTCGCCGATCCGGCGGCATGGATCGCAGCGGCGGTATTTACGGGTGTCTCGTATCTCTTTGTGATAAAAAAGATCGGGAGAGAGCTTAAGGAAAAGACAACTTAGGTTCCTGAGACTGGTGATGTGACACATGGCTATCTGTGGTTTTTACTTGCGGGAATTTCCCTCACTGGTCTTCTGGCACGGATACTCGGAAAGGAGCACTCTGACAGAAGGAGAAAGAGCTGATGGCAGAAGGAAAGAAGAAACAGAAAAAAAGCCCATGGTGGTACAAATTAGGAATCCTGGTGTTCGGCGCGGTGTTCTGCGTCTCCGCCTTTATGGCGGGCCGGGATTATCTGGCGGCCAAAAAGGAAGCGGACGCGTTCGACAGCCTGAGTAAGCTGGCGGCGGATTACGCGGAGGAAAAAGCTCCGGCAGATCTGACGGAGAGTGCCGGGGAGACAACGGATCAGGAGAAAGCGGCGGAGTGGGCAGAACTCTTAAAGGAGGCTGCCGGATACGCGGCGCTTAAGAATGAGAACCCCGATTACGTCGGCTGGATCAGGCTGCCGGATACAAGGATCGATTACCCGGTGGTGGACCGGGAGTCTGATCCGGAATATTACCTCCACAGGGCCTTTGATGGTTCCAAGTCATTTGGCGGAACCCCGTTTCTCGGCGAGGCATCCGGCGTGGACACGAAGTGTCTGATCATCTATGGGCACAACATGAAAAACGGGTCCATATTCGGAACCCTTGATTCCTACAAAAAGGCTGATTACTGGAAAGAACATCCGCTCGTCCGTTTTTACGTCGACGGAGAACCGCGGACTTATGAGGTCTTTGCGGCGGTGGAGACGCAGGTGCTCTATGAAGATGAGGATGGATTCCGGTATTACCGCTACGACGGGGATATTCCGGAGGAGGAATACGATGAGCTGGTGAACTGGCTCAGAGGACATTCCGACTACGACACGGAGATCGTCCCGGAGTATGAGGATCAGATCCTGATGCTGTCCACATGCAGCTACCATACGAAAAATGGACGGTTTGTGGTGGCGGCGAGACGGGTTGCGGAGCCGTAAATATAAGCTGCTATCGCGCAGGTCCGCGATCAATGGGATGCGGGCCGTGCAGGGAAAAGAAAAATGCCTTCTGGGTGGAAACTCAGGGGCATTTTGCTGCTGATCCGGAAAAACGCTTGACAGGGCAGGTGGTCTGGGGTATCCTCGACCTAAGACAGATCCGGATTCGGAGAAAGGAAGATGAGCTATGGCAGAGAAGATTTTGATCGTTGTGGATATGCAGAAGGATTTTGTGAACGGAAGTCTCGGCAGCAAGGACGCGGAGGCGATCGTCCCGGCTGTTGTAAAGAAGGCAAAAGAGTTTGATGGGGACCTGATCTTTACGAAGGACACACATTTCGAGAATTATATGGACACCCAGGAGGGACATTTCCTTCCGGTTCCCCACTGTATGAAAGGAACCGACGGATGGAACCTGATTCCGGAGCTTGAGAAGATTTTCGTGGAGCGCGACGCGGCGATGTATGAGAAGATCACCTTCGGATGTCCGGAGTTAGCGGAAGACCTTCTTGAGAGAAATAAGAAGACACCGATCGAGTCCATCGAGCTTGTGGGACTCTGTACGGATATCTGTGTGGTTTCAAACGCACTCCTCATCAAAGCGTTCCTCCCGGAGACCCCGGTCTTCGTGGATTCCGCATGTGCGGCAGGCGTGACGAGGGAAAGACATGAGGCGGCTTTAGAGACCATGAGAAGCTGTCAGATCGTGGTGAAGTAAGAAAATTAAAGATTTAGAGTGAAATGATGTGCAGATATGGAGATCCTTTTATGGAGGGGACCTATATCTGTACATTTTTGTATATAGGAAAATTCGAGGAATACATTGCTATACCAGAGGACGATAACGTATCGGGAATACGCATCTGCGCGAAAATACAGCCTGCTGCGGCGCGGGAATGCGTTGAGATATAGGATAGGAATCTTGCCCGCATAAATTCTCAAATTCTGTAATAAGATGGTAAAAATATCATCGAGGGGCAACCCTATGAAGGAATATATTGAAGAACGGGCGATCCAGATCGCGAACTATATTATTGACGAGAATGCGACGGTAAGACAGACGGCGAAACGGTTTGGAATCTCAAAGAGCACGGTACACAAGGATGTGACGGATCGTCTGATCCATATCGATCCGTCCCTGGCGGCACAGGCGAGAGTGGTTCTGGATATCAACAAGGCGGAGCGGCATATCCGCGGCGGGCTTGCGACGAAGGAGAAGTACGAGCATGAACATCAGCTGCAGGCCTGCAGCAGGGTGGAGATGTGAGAGGGAAACTGCTGCGGATTGCCGCGGATATTTTGAGAGAAAAAATCTCAGTATCGACAAAAGGTCTGAAAACTGTGGAAAAATCCGATTGAATTTTCGAAATACATGCGATAGAATGGGAGCAGGACTGTTTCTGCAAGGGGAAACCCGGAAAAGATTCCTTCCGGAACAGCCTTATCAGAGGCAGAAAAAGTGACATGAAAGAAACGAACGGAGGAATAAATCATGAGCAAAATAGAGGCAATGATCGAGAAAGTTAAAGCACTTATCAACGCGCCGTCCTGCTGTGCGGAGGCAAAGGAAGCTGCAAACAAATGGCTTGAAGCCGTCAATACAGAGAAACAGGACGAGGCAGCAAAGGCGCTGATCGAGGAGATCGCGGCAGACATTATCCCGATCGACGGCCTGATCGCTTTTGCGGGATCTGAGGATGGGAAGAAGATCCTTGGAGAGGAAAAGGCAGCAGGAATCGAGGCTCACGCGAAGAAGATCAAGGCAGAGGGCGCGAGATTCTGCGACTGTCCGGCATGCACAGCTGTTGCTGCAATCTTAGCTGACAAAGCAGACCTCTATGCACCGACATACAGCCTCACATGGACTGTTACCGATGACATGACCGCAAAACGCATCGGCAGCGCCGGTTCCAAGATCCTCTCCACCCCGAACATGGTGGCTCTTATGGAGGACGCAGCCCTGGAGCTTGCGAAATCCTACCTCGAAGAGGGACAGACGACCGTCGGCGCGGAGATCCACTGCCGCCACCTGGCACCGACACCGGTGGGAATGAAAGTGACAGCTACCGCGAAGCTCCGCAGCATCGAGAGAAGAAAGCTCTGGTTCGACATTGAAGTGAACGATGAAAAAGGCAAGTGCGGAGAAGGTTCCCACCTGCGCGTTATCGTAAACTCCAAGGCGATGAGTGAGAAGGCGGAGAAGAAAGCAGAATAATCCGACAGCAAAGGAGAAGAGACACATGGGAAAACACACCATCGATCCGCAGATCAGCGCGGAACACCTCGCGGGCGCGGTCCGCTTCGCAACCGTATCAAACGCGGACAATTCACTGACTGACTACACAAAATTTGACGCGTTCCACGAGTATTTAAAGGAAACATACCCGTTAGTACATAAACACCTGACCCTGGAACATACCGGACAGGCAGGACTTCTCTATCACTGGAAAGGAACCGGAAAATCCGGTGCCGCGCCGCTTCTCTTAATGGCGCATCAGGACGTTGTCCCGGAAGGCGACCTTGAAAAGTGGACATATCCGCCATACTCCGGAACCATCGCCGATGGAAAGATCTGGGGCCGCGGATCCAGTGACTGCAAGAGCAACCTGATCGGACAGCTGGAAGCCGTTGAGGCACTTCTGGAAAAAGGCTACGAGCCGGACTATGACCTTTACCTTTCCTACGGATACATGGAGGAGGTCGCAGGTGGAAAGATCCCGGCGGAGACACTCCGCGGAACCGGCATCCGCTTCGGCGCCGTCCTTGACGAAGGCGGCGGAGTCCGCGCGGGAAGTGATTACGGAATCGACGATAAGGGACTCTGCACCATTGGTCTCTGCGAAAAAGGATATGTGGACTTTGAACTCTCCTACACCGCAAAAGGCGGACACTCCAGCCGCCCGGGCGAGAATTTCGCGACGACCATGATTGCAAAGGCACTGATCGCGATCCAGGAGAATCCGATGCCATATCGCGTGACGGATACGATTCGATGCCGCTTCGAGGTCCTTGCGCCGTATATGGCGAAGGAAAATCCGGAGCTGGCAAAGCTGCTTGAGAAACCGGATGAGAATCTGGAAAAGCTTGTTCCGTACTTTAAGAAAGATCCAGCCCTCGACGCGATGTTCCACACCACCGTCGTTCCGACGATGCTTTCCGGATCTGCCCAGGCGAACATTCTTCCGGCGAAGGTCACCGCAGTTGTAAACAGCCGTATCCTCACGGGAGATACCGTTGAGAGCGTAAAGAAACACCTGGAAGACATTGTGCCGGATGAGGTGGAAGTGCGCGTTCTCAAAGGCAGCACCGCGTCCCCGACATCCCTGTACGACGGAGCCATCAAAGACCTTCTCGTTGAGATCAGCGGTAAGATCTATGGCGATGTGATCCCGTGTCCGGAGATGATGCTCGGCGGAACAGACGCGAGATACGTCTACGACCTCAGCGACCGCGTATACCGCTTCTCAACGATCTACGCGCGAGAAGACCATCATGTCCATGCAGCGAACGAGTTCACAGGAGTAGAAGAGCTGGCGGACAGCATCGACTTCTATATGGAACTGCTGACCAGATATGGGGAGACAGCGAAATAATTATATGAAAATCTTTTAAGCTGACCAAAACAAACTCAGAGCCAGGGATATAAGTCTCTGGCTCTTTCTGATTATTATTAATCTAAATAACTTTTCATTGCCTTTAAGGCATTTTTTTCCAGACGGGACACCTGCGCCTGACTAATTCCAACTTCCCCCGCAACCTCCGTCTGCGTCTTCCCCTCAAAAAATCTCATATCAATAATCCGCCTCTCCCTGACCGGCAGCCTCTTCATCGCCTCACTCAGAGAAAGCTGCTCCACCCAATTCTCCTCCCGGTTCTTTTTATCACTGATCTGATCCATCACACAAAGCGGATCCCCACCATCCGTATAAACCGGCTCATAAAGACTCACCGGACTCTGGATCGCATCCATCGCATAGGTGATCTCCTCTTTCGAGATCCCCACCTCATCCGCAATCTCCATGATCGTAGGTTCCCGCAGATTCTTCTTCGTGAGAAGCTCCCGCGCTGAAAGCGCCTTATAAGCCGTATCCCTGAGCGACCTGCTCACCCGGATCGAATTATTATCTCTCAGATACCGCCGCACCTCCCCCAGGATCATCGGCACCGCATAAGTTGAAAACTTCACATTCTGCGACAGATCAAAATTATCGATGGCCTTGATAAGCCCGATGCACCCGATCTGAAACAAGTCATCCAGATTCTCACTGCTCCCTGAAAACCTCTGGATCACACTTAGAACAAGCCTCAGATTCCCCTTAATATATGTTTCTCTTGCGTCCGTATCTCCATTCTGGATCCGTCTGAAAAGGTCGGTTTTTTCCTCATTCGTCAGAAGCGGGAGCTTAGAAGTATTCACCCCGCAGATCTCAACCTTATATCCTGCCATGACAAGAACCTCCGCAAATTATTTTCATAGAAAAATGATTTACGAAAACAGGACAGTTTATACATGAAAAAAACGGGAGCTATTTCCTGAGAATTATTCCTGATTTTGACATCTTATGCGGAATTTTGACATCTTGTGCAGAAAGAATTGCGGGTGGAACAGAAAAAACGTATAATAAAATCAACTATGAACCGTGGAACGGTCTGAAAATTTACAAGTATAATCCAAAAGAACCTGTCATAAAGGGGGAAATGAATATGAGAAAGAGAAAATGGTATGAACGTATGTCTGCAGCAGCCCTGATTGCGGTCCTTCTGGTCAATCATGGCGATATGGGGATTATGGCGAAAGCGGAGACGATCCCGGCGCTGGAAGAAAATCTGGAAGAAGAGAATAAAAAAATCGAGGCCGAGACAGCCAGCGAGTCCAATGCGGACGAGAAACGGGATACAACTGTGGATTCAAACGAGACGACCGAGTCTGACCTTGAGAAGGAGACCGCGACAGCATCGAATGGGAAAGAGACCCCGGAGATAAAGAGAAAAATGGCTAAGAGTGCGATGAATGCGGAGACAGTTACGGAAGAGACGTATTCGATCAGCCAGACAGATGGGAAGTTTAAGGTTGTTGGCGGAAGCTTGACAGAAGATGGAGAAAACTTAAATAGTCTGACAGATGCGTTCAACAAGATTTTGAGTTTCGGTACAGATACGAACATAAATATTAATTTTGATAATGTCAATATTAGTAGAGAAGCGCCGACACTTACGGAAAGCTGCGAATTGACTTTGAAAGGCACATATACGAGTGCAGCTGAAGCATTTATTATTGGCTCAAATGACACATTTATTATACACAATGAGGCTGATATAACAACAAGTTCGTACGTTATTCGTAGGTCTTCTGCTAAGAATTCTAAGAATTCTACAGTTATTTTTGAACAAAATGGCGGTACTGTTAAGTCTGTAGATGGCTTTTATATGTATGAAAATGATGTGATTTCTTTAAATGGAGGAACAATTAATGGAAATGCCAGAGGAAACGGTGGAACAGGCAGTATTAAAATAAAAGACGGTACATGGAATGGACAACTGGCACAAATAAAAGATATAGATATATGTGGGGGACAACTCAATAATATAAAAGATGATACGAGTACGATTACTGCAATTAGCGAAAGCGAAGAGGTTTCTATCAGTGGTGGAAAAATTTATGCCGAGAACACTAATTCATCGGGAAGAGCTTTTGCAATTTCAATGTTAGATAAGACAAAATTATCATTATCAGGTAATATTGATATATCTGCTGCAGGTAAAAATACGTATGGATCGATATATTATGGTTACAGTGCTCAATCCTGTGCTACTATTGTTGCAGTGAATTTAAAAACGATAAATGGCTCATTCAAATTTGTGGTAAGTGACCTTGCAATGCAGGCCAGTTCATCATTGAAAAACTGGATCAAAGGTTCATCTGAGAACATGGATACGTTAGTCAATGGGATTCATTTAAGCATTGTCAATCATAATTCTTCTGTAGGAAGTGCGGGCCAGTATCAGAGTTACAAAGCGAGAGCGGTGGGCATCTATATCCGCATTATGAATCAAAATGCTGAATCCAGTTTGATTCCGGCAGGAAATATTAAAAGTGCGGAAATCCAGTTACCTTCCGATCCGGAAAAGTATCAGGTTACGATTACGTATGACAAAACTGAGGATGGGACTGAGAAAGTAGAGACGGTCAAGTACACTAAAGCCCAAGTTACAGTATCCGGAATTATAGATGAAATTCTGCTGAGAAACACTGGAACGGATGGAGTAGAAATCAGTGTGGGAACAACAAAAAATCCAATTGCTGGAGATATTACAGTAGATTCAGGCAACGCTGACGATAAACCAGTTTTGCTTAAGGGAAAGATCACTGGAAAAGTAAATGTTGTTGGAACGGGAACTTTGGAATCTGAAATTAACTGCAGCGGTTTCAATGGAGAGACAAAAAGTACGATCCATATTACAGGTGGGGAGATTATTGGAACTGTGAATGCAGATAATGCGAATGAGTCTGTTATCACATTGAACTCTGCAGATCTGATTGTAGATGGTAATGCGCATATTGTAGATCAGTCCGCTTATTCTTCGCAAAACCGATATGCAATCAGCGCAACTGGTGGCGTAAAAGTAACAGTTAACGGTGGAACGATAGAGTCAAAAAAGAATACGGCGGTTTATCTGTATAGATCTGGAAGCAGCGGATTGCAGGAAGACCATGCTAAGTTCGAGATGACAGGGGGAACGATCAAAGGCGGAGAGTATGGTTTAAAGCACACACATCTCAATGAAGTTACCTTGTCAGGCGGAAAAATTTCCGGTGGTGAGAATCGGCCGGATGTTTATATGGCTTGGGAGAGAAATAGTGTCAGCGGGACTGCAAAATTTACGGTTAAAGGAAATTTCCCGTTCTCATCTATGCAAATCGAAAGTGCTTCAAAATTAAATGAGATCGATTTTACAAAGGCAAAGGCAACAGGCGAAGAAAACCTTAAAATCAATCTCCCGTTGGACGGAAATGACACAGGGGCGAACATGAAGCTTTTCAAAGCCTCGACCTCAAATTATCGGGATCTCCTTGAACATATTACACTGTCTGGCGGAAAGACTCCGATCTTTGCAGTATATAATGAGCATAAGATTTCTGATAATCCGGAAACAACTGAGATTTATGCATTCAGCGCACCGAATCTTTATACAGTTCATGTGAAGTATTATACTGGAAAAGATGAAAAGGATCCATTTTACGATGAATATCTTCTGAATCTTGACGATAGCCATCGAAGCTATTTGAGCAATCTCGGGTTGCCAGATGGTGCGGCTTTTTCAGTATGGAGGTACAAAGAAGATTCAAACAGAAATGGCACTGCGACAGATACAACAGCAACAGTGAATCAACTTGTCGAAGATAGGTTAAATCCACAAGGTCAAATACCGGAAATTGAACTTTACGCAGGATATCAGGTTAAGTTTGACGCAGCAATATCATCTGATGATATCAAAGAGAATTTTGCGACTATAAAGGGAACTTCAGATGGAACAAAAGTATACTATACAAATTCTAATTATCAAGGATACACTGGAGAAGCGCTCAGAGCAGAAGCAAAGAAAGAGGATAGTAAGGCGAGCTTTGCAACAGTAGATGTAGAAAATGGTAAATTTTCTATTGAATTGAATAATCTCTCTGTTGATACGTCATATACATATTATCTTGTAGCAGAGAATGATAATAATGATGTGTCGGAAATGCAGACAGTCAAATTTAAGACTCTCAAACGCACGCTGACAACGGATGATTTCCAGATAGTTGGATCCACTGAATTTACCTATACACATAATGGTGATATACATGAGATAGAAGTGCGACCTGTAGAGGGAAAAGAAGGATCGTTTGGCATCGGTGCTGTTCAGTATAAGGAAAAAGTTGGTGCAGAGGATGCTGATAATTTCATCGGTGCTCCGGCGGCAGCAGGAACCTATGGAATCTATGTAAGCACCAATAGTGAAAATGGAGTTGAACGTGTTACAAATTTACGAATTGGAGAGATAACGATCAAGAAAGCCACGTTCAATCCTGACTGGTTTCAGACTGTAACAAGCATCAACTATGGCAACGATAAAGAGGACTATCTTAAACCGGGAATAAAGGATGCTTATTCCGTTGGCGGACATACGGTGACAGGTTATGGAGAGATCCGGTTTGAACTGTATCGTGACGCAGAGTTGACCCAGAAGGTTTCGAGAAATGCAGAAGGACATTATGAGGTCAATGCAGATCCGGATCAAGAATATGCAACTTATTATATGGGAATTACCAGCAGCGGTGGAAAGAATGTGGAAGCGCAGGAAAATCCTGTACGCATAGGGACAGATTTAAAGATCTATCGCGCTTCAAACACAATCTCCACAGTAACATGCCCGGATATCCGCTACGGAGAAACACCGAAGCCGGAGCTCACGGCAGCGGACACCACAGGAGAAATTAAATACATCTACAGTAGTAACGAAAACGGTGAATATAAGGAATGGAATGCAGAGAATAAACCTGGACTCTGGTATGTAAAGGCAGTCGTAAGCCAGAGCCAAAATTACAAGGAAGCGGAAAGCACCCCGGTCGCATTTACAGTCTCCAAAGCGCGGCTCGTTCCTTCTGTAAACACTCTTCAGTCAAAGACTTATGATGGAGGTACAAACGCTGAGGGAACGCTTACGCTCAGTTCTGCTGACGGAAAACCGATCCTGCCGGAAGAAGCGGGAAAATTAAAGGCCAATGGAACTTTCCAATGGACCTCCAGTGATTCCGGGACAGATACTGTGAATGTGACAGAGATCAAATTGGATCCGGAATTTGCGGATTGCTATGAACTTACAACGAGTAAGCTTTCCAATGTCTCCTGCAGCGGTGCAAAGATCGAAAATGCCAAAATTCGGAACATTTCTGTACGGCAGGTGAGGGAATTGACCTACAATGGAAAGGAACAGCTGCCGGAAGTCACGGCAACAGGAAGTACAGTCGGTGGCACGGCTATCACCTTCCACTACGGTCTCACAGCAGAACAGGCCGCAGACGAAACGAAGGCATTAAAAAATGCTCCTCCTTTCAAAGATGCTGGAACCTATACGGTATACTACACTGTGTCTGCTGCAAATCATGATTCCGTATCTGAAAGCTTTGAAATCGAGATTAAAAATGCCTCGATCACAGGCGTCGACGCAGCCGGTTATACAGGAATCTACGACGGACAGTCTCACGGAATCAAGATCACCCTTACCGGAAACGCTGAAAACGGTAAGATCCTTTACGGTGAATCCGAAGATAACTGCACACTCGCAGAAAGCCCTGTATACAAGAACACAGGCAGCTATACCGTTTACTACACGGTAACAAAGAAAAACTTCGACACCTTAAGCGGTTCCGCAACCGTTGCGATCACCCCGGCTCCGCTTACTGTGACGGCAGAGTCCAAAAATGTGACCTATAAGGACGAACCGCCAGTATACAGCAGCACGTTCGAAGGTTTCGTAAACGGAGAAAACACAGAAATCCTCGGCGGAACACTTTCCTACGAGTGCGCGTATGCGGTCGGCAGCGATGTGGATGAGTACGAGATCATCCCGTCTGGTCTCACAGCGGAAAATGGAAATTATGAGATTACATATCTGCCGGGCAGACTGACTGTAGTTCAGGCAAAACCGAAATTTGAGCTTCGAAATCCGGCTGAGTTAAACCGTGTCTATGACGCGAAGAACACCGCGCCGGAGACATGGACGGACAGTGATGGAAACGTGACCGTGACGATCAAAAACGGCAGTGAGATCTTAACGGAAGCTCCGGCGGGCACCGGAACCTATACGGTGGAAGTACATGCGGATGCCGGAAAGAACTACGAAGCGGGAAACCGGATCTTTTCCTTTGAGATCAAAAAAGCACCGCTCAGCGTAAAAGCTGTGGATCAGAATGTCACAGTTGGAGATACGATTCCGGAGTACACAGTCCTCTACGAAGGATTTGCGGGAACAGATACCGCGGATGTGCTAAACGGCAGCCTGCAGTTTACCTGTGAATACACGCCAGACAGCGCGGCGGGCGATTACGCGATACAGCCGTCCGGCCTGACATCTGAGAATTATGAGATCCACTTTGAGAATGGAACACTTCATGCAGTCCGCAGGGCAAGCAGTGGATCCGATGATTCCGACAATTCCGGCGGTTCCGGCAGCACAAAGAACCCGGTGGCAACGAACTTTGGAAAGAATGTTTCTAACAACAGCTCTTCCGAAAAGGATGCACAGGGAACCTGGAAACGCGATAATAAGGGCTGGTGGTTCGAATTCAAGGACGGCACCTATCCGGCAGGAGAAAAGATCAGTGATCAGAACGGTGAAAAGCTGGGCTGGATCCAGAAAGACGGAAAATGGTGGGCTTTCGGTTCTGACGGCTATCTGAAGACCGGCTGGGTGTTCGATGGCGCAAGCGGAAAATGGTATCTGCTTAATGAGAAGAACGGAATGCAGATTGGCTGGCACTACGATGAGTCAGGACGCTTCTGGTATTACCTTGATCCGGTGAGTGGAGCTATGCTCACAGGCTGGCAGCTCATCAATGGAAAATGGTACTACTTTTCAAAGACATCCGGAGCTGTGCCGCTTGGCTCCATGTACAAAGAAATCAGGACACCGGATGGATATTATGTCGACAAAGACGGTGCATGGGATGGACTTGAGGCAAAAGAAAATTAAGACATGAAGTAACTGTTCAGTAGGTCTGCGCATTTACTGCGCTGACCGTAAGAAAACTTAGAATAGAAGGCAAAAATCCTATCGGCACAGCCGATTAGGAATGGATTTTTGCGCGTAACTGTGAGGGCACTGAACAGTTACAACATGAAGTAAAAAAGATCCGCAGGATCCTAAAAGTGGGAACCTGCGGATCTTTCTTTTTCTGCAATCGAAATTCGTGTGAAATGAAGCCATAATACGCTTCACTTCCGGCATTTATGCGATATTTAAGTGAAAAAAAATCTCCCCATGCATTGCTGCATGAAGAGACGATGGTTTTCACCGCGTTACCACTCCGATTCGTCCATAGAAGACGCTGCTTTACAGGATACCGGCCGGATATCCTTTCCCTGTAACGGGAGAACCCGTTTCCGCCTACCGTTCAATTTCAGCGGAACCGCAATGTAAGATAGTCAAGAAAAAGTTTGAAAAATTACAGTGAACGATCGAAATTGCCCGGAAACATTTTGCTATTTCTATCATGACTCCGCAGACGGAATTAAGATCACCGATGCGTAGAACATCCCGTTCTTCCATTCAAACCGCGCATCTCCATGGTGCCGTTCAGCGATGAGACGGATAGACTGGGTACCTATGCCGGGGCCACTGTGCTTTGTGGAGAGAAAACGCTTTCCTTCAAGAGCTGGCGGCTTCCGGCAAGGATTGTCCACTGTGATGGCTATGAGGGAGGTGCCGGTCTGACGGATGTGGACCTTGATCGCGCCGCTTTCTTTGTTTTCCCGACATGCGTCCACCGCGTTTTCCAATAAATTTCCCAAAAGAACGCAGAATTCCGGTTCTGGGACCGGTATTTCCTTTTCCATCTGTGCCTGGATCTCCAGAGTAGTTCCGGCGTTTTCTGCAATCTGAGCGTAGTAGCCAAGGATCGCGTTGACGGCCTGATTTTCACAGTAAGCAGGCAGCCATTCCGGCATCATATGTTTCCGGAAGGACGCGAGATAGTCTGAGATCGCGTCAAGATCTTTGTTCGCCGCGTATCCCGAGAGCACCGTGAGATGCTGACGGAGGTCATGGCGGGCGATCCGTGTCTCATCGATGGAGCGCTGGAGATTGCGGTACTGGGCGCTCTGGAGCTGCAGGAGCTCATTTTCCCTCAAAAGTCTCGTATTCTGATTCATCTCCGATGCCATCAGGTAGAACATAAAATAGAAGAGCAGGAGGAATGTCAGGAGCGCCAGAATTAAAATCGGGTAAAACTTCATGACCCGGTTCGTGTAGAGCGTCTCATAGTAGCGCGGACGAATCAGGCGGTTCAGCAGAAAGAATGCCGCCGGGAATACCCAGAATATATACCAGGTCTTCGCCATTTCGATATCGTCCACCAGCCATTTCGCGGCATGGGTTGCCGGATACCATACGATGGCCACGATGAGAACGGAGAGCAGCAGGTGGATCCCCGCGCCCGGAAGCGTGAACAGACCGGAGGTGTTCGCCCGGTCAATGAGGGCATCTGCGACGAGTGTCAGGTTTGTGATACAGGAGAAGACCGCGCAGACGGCGGTCAGGATACTGAACGGCTTCCAGAGGGCGAGATCACAGACCCGATGGAAGAATACCGCAAACAGGATAAAGGACGGCAGGACCCAGAAGTCTCTCGCAATCCCGAAACCTGCGCAGACGAGGCCTCCGGCGAAAGCCCAGAGGATCGAGAGCGGGATACCGGTGAGAAAAAGATTCAGCGGTTTTATGCGGAGCCGGTCCTGAACCGGAAGAAAGCAGAGAACCGCACAGGGCACCATGGAAAAAAATTCCAGAAAATTCCGCATGACAAGGGACCAGAATGGGCTGTTCATACTCAACAATCTCCTCTCGTTTCTATATGATCCATTATAACAAAGTTTTACTATCCTGAAAGTACAACTCATGCAGGATTTTGACATCTTGTGCAGGGATGAGAAGTTTTAGGATACACAGAAAAAAAGGTATTCTTTTTTTACGATCTATGCTATACTAACCCCATCAACTTGAAACTTTACAGTGATATAGTGATGTAGCGGGCGGATCATGATCGCCCGGAGATATTTATGGTGTCGAAAAGTGAAAAGTTGATCACATCGAGGGAATTTTTTGTTAAGAAGGAGAAGATACATGAAGCTTGAGAATTATGAGGTACATCTTCCGAGCTATTCCATCGGAAATACCATTTACGATAAGATCGGTCCGGTCTGCGAATCCTACGGAAAGACAGTCCTGGTGATCGGCGGAAAGCTGGCTCTGGAGGCGGCTTATGATAAGATCAAGGCGGCTGTGGATAAGACGAACCTCACGATCATCGGAAAAGAACTGTTCGGGGAGGACTGTACCTACAAGACTGTGGAGGCGCTCCGGGCGCTGCCGGTCTATCACGAGGCAGACATGGTCTTTGGTGTCGGCGGCGGAAAAGCGCTGGATACCGTAAAGTGCCTCTGCATCACGGACGATAAGCCGGTATTCACATTCCCGACCATCGCCTCCAACTGCGCCGCGACGACCTCCGTCTCCATCATGTACAACGATGACGGGACATTCTTAAAACCGCACTTCTTTATCCGCCCGGCGATGCACGCCTTCATTGATACGGAGATCATCGCAAAAGCTCCGGCGAGATACATGTGGGCTGGAATTGGCGATACTTACGCAAAATATTATGAGGCGAAGATCTCATCCAGGGACGAGCGTCTGGAGCACTTCACAGCGGTAGGCGTCGCGGTCAGTGAGATGTGTCTGCAGCCGCTTCTTGAGTATGGTGTAAAGGCGTATGCGGATCATCAGAAAGGTCTCTGCACCTACGATGTGGAGCAGGTGGTCCTCGCCATCGTTGTCACCACGGGAATTGCGTCCATCTTTTTAACGAAGGACTGCACCCCGGATTACAACAGCGGACTTGCCCATGCGGTCTTCTACGCGCTGACATCTTATCCGGTGATCGAGAAACGCCATCTTCACGGGGAGGTTGTTGGCTTTGGTGTTCTCCTTGCACTGCTTGTGGACGGACAGGAAGAGGAGTTTGAGAAGATCTATAAGCTGAACCGTGAAATCGGACTTCCGGTATCCCTAAAGGAGATCGAGATCACAGAGGACGAGTGGGAGGAGAGCATGAACCGGATCCCGGAGATGTCCGATGTTGCCCATTATCCGTACAGGGTGACAAAAGAAATGCTGAGAGATGCCATGGATCGCTTAAAGGAACGGGCAGGAAAGGACGCCTATGACACAGAAAAATAAAGCCGGTTCCATGATCTTAGGGGTTGCGTTTGTGTGGTTTACGACCCATTTCGGCGGTGGTTTTGCCTCCGGCGCGCAGATCTACAGTTACTATGTGCGTTATGGGATCTGGTGCCTGATCATGCCGGCGGCCGCAATGCTCTATAATACAGTGTTTTTTGCATACTGCCTGCGGTTTGCGAGAAAACATGAGGTGTACGATTACCGGTCCTACAATAACGCGTTTTACGGAAAGTTTGCACCGGTCTTTTCCAACCTGTTTGAGATCCTGTATCTCTGTGTGATGTGCGTGGCCCCGGCGGTTGCCTTTGCGACGGGCGGTGCGACGCTGTCTGCGCTCACGGGACTTCCGTATTTACTCTGCACGTTTGTGATCGGTGTGTTTATTTTTATCGTGGCGATCTTCGGAACAGATCTTGTCCGGAAAGTGGCATCGGTGCTTTCCGTCTGCATCATCGCGGGACTTCTGATCGTGTATATTCCGAACATCGCGGCAGGCTTCGGCGCGATCAAAGAGACCGCAGCCGCAATGCAGGCGGAGCCGGTTCCTTTCGGGAAAGCGCTGTATTCTGCATTCCTCTACGGAACATTCCAGTTAGCGAATGTGGCTGTTTTCGTGCAGCACGCGAAGTCCTTCGAGAAACCGGATGACGCGGTGAAAAGCATGGGGATCGGATTCGTGGTGAATACGCTGATGATGACTATGGTAGTTCTGGGAATCATGACGGTTTGCCAAAACCCGGAGATGAAAAACCAGAGCGTTCCGACTTTATTTATGGTTCAGAATGGTGTCGGAAAGGCATTTATGACACCGCTGATCTCGGTCCTTATTATTCTCGGGGCAGTCTCCACAGCGGTCAATATGGTGGCTGCGATGGTGAGGAGGATCTGCAGCGGAATCGAAGCCGGATGTGCTGACAGAAAGAAAACTGTTTTGGCCGGAGAATCCGTGAAAAACGCAGGCGAAATTCCTAAGAGAAAGATCTCCCGTCACGAGATCATTGCAGCCCTGATCTGCTGCATTGTAGATTTCGCCATCGCCCAGTTCGGTCTCCTGACCCTGATCCAGCGTGCGTACAGCGTCCTCGCGTACCTCGCGATCCCTGTGATCCTGATCCCATATCTGGTGCATATGGCGGTTACGAGATTTGATACGAAATAAATAGAAATTGTATGGATAAAAAGCATCTGTGGTGCATCCGGTATGTCTCTGTCTGGAAGGCAGGGGGGATATTGGAGGCGCTGTGGGTGCTTTTTGTTATGGAGTTGGGGTAAGTGATCAGCAATCAGTGAAATAGTGGCGTCAGAGGATCCTGCCTGTTTGGAATGTGAAGAATAGAAAGAAATTTGTTCTTAAAAATATGTGTATGATATGAAGCAGGTATGATATACTTTATAGTATGATATTCTGCAGTTAGCCATTATATATGAACAAGATAACAGTAGGCAAGAAAATAGAAATCATATAGAAATATTTGGAGTGAAAAAGGAATGCTGAAAATCTTTCTCGGAAACATGGGTGGAGTTATTTATCATCCGCCTACATATTTTGACAATCAGTATGAAGATGAGTGGATCACAGATCCATTGACAAAAGAGATGGTTAAGGATGTGGATCAGTCGGAGGTTATCAGCTCCAGACTAATCGACAGCCCTGTTCTTGGACCGGTTTCAGTAAAGGAATTGTCAGGTGGTGTGAAAACCCTGATCCTGCTTGCATTTGATAAAAATCAGAAGATATTTAATATATCCGTATGTGGAAACAACTGTGCGAAGTGGATTCTGGAAATTGGGAAAAAGAAAGATCTCACGGTCAATCTTCGTCATGTCATGAATTTTGGAGACGGAAAATTCGAGATCGAAATACTGAACACGGGTGAAATTGTTTATGACATGGAAAAGTTTTCGGAAATCGCCGGGAAATATGTGTAGGAGAGAGGTATGAAAGGAAAATATAAAGTAATTGTACAGAATAACCGGCTTCACTATGAACTGGAGATCAGACGAAATATCACGATTATTCAGGGCAATAGCGCGACAGGGAAAACTACGCTGGTCAATATGTTAAGGCAGGCAGAAAATCTGGGGAATTCCAGTGGAATCGATGTTCAGTGCGATGTGCCATGCAGAATTCTGGAGGGAACATCCTGGAAACTGATTCTTGAGAATTCACAGAAAACGATCTTCTTTATTGATGAAGAAAATGCGTTTATGAACACAGAGGAGTTTGCATCAGCTGTATGCAAGTCCGATAATTATGTTGTTCTGATTACAAGAGAAAATCTTTATAATCTCCCTTACAGTGTCGAAGAGATATATGGCTTGCATTCATCGGGAAAATACCAGAATACAAGAAAAGTGTATCAGCAAATGTATCAGATTTATTCCAATATGGAAAATGTTCCGGTGAAACCGGAAATATTGATTACGGAAGATTCAAATTCCGGTTATATGAAATTGTGAGGAAAAAGAAGAGGATTCATCTGTATTTGCCGGAATCCTTTGAGTGGCTGGTATTGAGTTCAGGATTGATTGAGGGGAAAGACATTGAAAACATGCTGGAAGAACCAGAGAAATATATAGACAGCAAAGAGTATTTTAGCTGGGAAAGGTACTTTACAAAAGTCCTTGTAGATCGGACGCAGGACAGTTATCTGCAGTATAGGAAAGCAAAGCTTAACGCGGCATATCTGCATGAGAGAAATAAGAGGACGATTTTGAAAAGTATTCGCGGAATTGAATTTTAAGTGTCAAGTATATGTGATAAGCAGAAAATATGATTCTAAATAACGAAAGGAGACGACTGATTGCCGTCTCCTTAATTGTTTTATAAATAAATACCAGCCCATGGTCTGAGCGGGAGGTTCAGAGTTACCCATATGATTAACTTGTTGTCCCAGATAACAGCAAATTATTTTCTTGCGAAGCCAAGAGCTATCGGCATATATGTAAAAATGGAGGTCCGGGAGCATATCTTTGTGCCGCTGGGCAACGGAACCCTGTTCTTAGGAGTTGTGTTTGGACTGGAACATCTCCTCGCCAGCGGCGTGATCGAAAAGATGCCGAAGGTCATTGCGATCCAGAGTGAGCACTGCGCACCGTTTGCGGAGGCGGTAAAACAGGGATTAAAGTCGGATCATTAGAAACTATTTCTCAGTGGAACGCCTCTTTCGCATACTGCTCCAGCTCATCCCTGAAATCCGGGTGCGCAATCGCGATCATGGACTCAGCGCGCTCTCTTAAGGTTTTTCCGGAGAGGTTCGCGATGCCGTACTCGGTCGCAACACTCTGGATCATGGTACGCGGTGCGGAGACAGTGGAGCCGCCCGGAATGAACGGGACGATGTTGGACTTTAAGGTTCCGTCCTTTGTTTTTCTCGCAGAGTTGATGCAGATGTATCCCTTTCCTCCAACGGAACGGTAAGCGCCCTCAAGGAAATCCATTTGTCCACCGATGCCGGAGAGCTGGCGGGTTCCCGCGGACTCAGCATTCTCCTGACCCATCAGGTCAAGCTGCACGCCGCCATTGATGCTGATGACATTCTTCATGGTTCCGATGCGCTGCGGATCATGGACATAATCGAGATCAGCCGGGTGGAAAAGTTTCGGATTCTCCGCGATCCAGTCATAGAACTCCTGGGAGCCCATCGCGAGATTCCAGGTTGAGAGACCGGTGTCAAATTCTTTCTTCGCATTTGTGAGCTTTCCGGCTTTCCAGAGGTTTAAGTAGGCGTCACTGATGGTTCCGGTATGACAGCCAAGGTCTTTTAGGTCAGACTCCGCCAACATGTTTGCAACGGTGAACGGAACGCCGCCGACACCGAGAGAAAGGACAGCGCCGTCCGGAATCTCGTTTACGACGAGCTTTGCGATCTGGATATCTGTCTCAGACGGAGCTTTGTAAGTTCTTACCGGAAGCGGCTCATGAGCGCCCTCTACGATATAATCCGCCTCGGAGAGATGGACACGGTGGGAACCGTCCACACCCTGAAGCTTCGGATAATGTTCATTGATCTCAAAGATCACAGTTCCTGCACTCTCAAACATGGTTCTCCATGCGAAGTTTGAGATGCCGAGACCGCAGTAGCCGTTCTCATCCGGTGCGGATACCGGGACGAAGGCAACATCTGTCCGGATATAGCGCTGGCGGTAGAGCGTCGGGAGAAGGCGGAGTACCACAGGCATGAATTTTACGAGACCGCGGGTCTGGAGTTTTCGTTCGTAGTCACCGATATGCCAGCTGTAGTAGGAGAAGCTTTCCTGTTCCGGGTCAGCCTCAACGACCTCGATGCGCGGGCGGATCACGAGACCGCCGCGGATCTTAACATCCCTCAAATGCCCTTTTCTTGCAGCAAGTGCTTTATCAAGAAGTTCCGGGAATCCGCCGCCGAATCCATAATCGACCCAGTCGCCATCTTTTACGGCTGCCGCAACGGCAGCTTCCGCAGTTACGATCTTACTCTTGTAATTTTCCATATAAATCCTCACTCATTATAATATTTTTTTACGAAATATGAATTGCACCACACAGGTTCATTATAAAAGGTTTTTGGGGTTAAAACAAGAAGATTATCAGGAAACGGGATATGGAAATAACTTTATTTTTCATTAGAAATGTAATATAATGAACCTATCTTACAGGCGGCTGGAATTATATTTTCCGCCCCGGAAAATAATGCATGAGGGGAGTCAAAACATGAAGGATTACATGAAGATCTACCAGGAATGGCTTGCCAATCCGTACTTTGACAATAAGACGAAAGAAGAGCTTCGGGCAATTGCGAACGATGAAAACGAAATCAAGGAACGTTTCTATATGGATCTGGAGTTTGGCACTGCGGGACTCCGCGGGATCATCGGTGCCGGAATCAACCGTATGAATATCTATACAGTCCGCCGCGCGACCCAGGGACTTGCGAACTATATTATCAAACAGGGCGGAGCCGACAAAGGTGTTGCGATCGCTTTCGATTCCCGCCATATGTCCCCGGAATTTGCCATGGAGGCGGCAATGACACTTGCCGCAAACGGCATTAAGGCGTATAAATTTGAATCCCTGCGCCCGACACCGGAGCTGTCCTTCGCAGTCCGCGAGTTAGGCTGCATCGCCGGCATCAACATCACCGCGAGCCATAACCCGCCGGAATACAACGGATATAAGGTATACTGGGAGGACGGCGCACAGTTCACACCGCCGCATGATAAAGGGGTAACGGCTGAAGTTCTTGCGATCGAGGATCTCTCCACCGTGAAAACGACGACCGAGAAAGAGGCGTTAAAGAGCGGAAAATTCCAGGTGATCGGAAAAGAGATCGATGACAAATATATCGCCCAGGTAAAAGCCCAGGTAGTCAACCAGGAAGCGATCAACCGCATGCAGAAAGACATCACGATCGTCTACACACCGCTTCACGGAACCGGAAATATCCCGGCCCGCCGCGTGATGAAAGAGATCGGCTTCGAGAATGTCTATGTTGTGCCGGAGCAGGAACTTCCGAACGGAGATTTCCCGACCGTCAGCTACCCGAATCCGGAAGCTGCCGAGGCATTTGAACTCGGATTGAAGCTTGCAAAAGAGAAGAACGCGGACCTTGTTCTTGCAACGGACCCGGATGCAGACCGTCTCGGTGTTTATGTAAAAGATACAAAGTCCGGTGAATATATCCCGCTTACCGGAAATATGTCCGGCTCCTTGTTATGTGACTATGTGTTAAGCCAGAAACAGGCAGCAGGAAAGATCCCGGCCGACGGAGAAGTCGTAAAATCTATCGTTACCACAAATCTGGTTGATGCCGTCGCGAAACATTACGGCTGCAAGCTTGTCGAGGTTCTGACCGGCTTCAAGTATATCGGTCAGCAGATCTTAAAAGAAGAGACAACCGGCAAGGGAACCTACATGTTCGGTATGGAGGAGAGCTATGGCTGCCTGATCGGTACATATGCCCGTGATAAGGACGCGATCTCCGCAACAGCTGCTCTCTGTGAGGCTGCTGCTTACTATAAGGAAAAAGGAATGACCTTATGGGATGCTATGGTTGCCATGTACGAGAAGTACGGTTACTATAAGGATACCGTAAAATCCATCGGCTTAAAGGGCATTGAGGGACTCGCAAAGATCCAGGAAATTATGGAGAACTTCCGCAAGAATCCGCCGAAGACACTTGGCGGCTACGAGGTGACTTCTGCCCGTGACTATAAGAAGAACACGATCACAGATATCGCGACCGGAGAAGTAAAGGAGACAGGCCTTCCGGAGTCCAACGTTCTCTATTACGATATGAATGACGGCGCATGGCTCTGCATCCGTCCGTCCGGAACCGAGCCGAAGATCAAATTCTACTATGGCGTTAAGGGAACCTCCCTTGATGACGCTGAGGCAAAGTCCAAAGCTGTCGGTGATGAGCTGATGGGCATGGTGGATAAGATGATGTAAGATTCCCGGATGTGGGGATAAAGGCAGCAGATATCAGAACGCTGTGAAAGATATGAAATGAATCCTTGTCTGGACTGGCTGTGTGAAAACAGCCGTCCGGGCGGACATAGAAAAGCTCCCGGAGAGACTGCGGATCAAAAGCAGTTTCTCTGAGAGCTTTTTAGCGTCCGGGTATTTTTTTAGAAACTCGCCTAAAGGGTGATCCGTTACTGTTCACGCCTTGCGCAAACAGTAACTGATTTTGCCGATGCTTCGCATTCCAAATCGGCAAAATCCACTACCACCACTGTACTGTACGGAATTTTCAGTTCAGAAAATTCCTACCTGTGTGCAGGAACGGCGATCCTGCAGATTTCAACGAAACAATTCTACAAGCTTTTGTTCTTCGAACATTCTTCCTCATACCCTGAATCCGGACCGTAAAACTGTTCCAGAAACGTGATATACGCCCTGGCTGCCTTCGGCAGCTGGATACCTTTCTGGAAGATATAGGCGCTGATAAAATCGCCATACCGGTCGGCTTCCGGCCGCATCCAGTCCGGGAGCGGGAATGAGACGATATTATAGTTTTCCACCTGCTCCCGCATCGGGATCATTCCGATTCCGAGATAGTCGGAGCGCTGGATCACGTTGTGGAGCAGGGCGCGGCTGTTGACATAGATGACCTGGGAGATCCTGTTCCAGTTGATGAGCTGCAGCGTCTCGTCATTGTAAACGCTCTCAGCGGCCCGGGTCTTTGTGCTCTCGCTTGGATAGAGGACGAAGTTGTACTGGTACAGCTTTTCCGGTGTCAGGATATCCAGTTCCTTTAGAATCGGATGTCCGACCCGGCAGAAAAACTGTGTCGGGGACTGGAACAGCGGGCGCGCTTCCAGATGGCGGAAGGTGAGAAGCTCCTGGATCTTGTCTGCTTTATGGGCCGGATACATGATAAATCCGATGTCGGCGCGGTTCGTGTAGACATCCTCGATGACTTCATTTCCGGTCATTTCCCGGTAGAAAAAACGGAACGGCGTGTCCGCAAGAGAGTTCACCATGCGGATAAAGGCATCGCTGGCGTGGGAACAGCTGCTGGAGGAGACCCGCAGGCGGTAAGCTTCCGAATGTTCCTTAAAGGTGGTCTTAAAATGTTTCGCGTGCTCGATGAGATCCCGGCTCATGTCGAGAAAGAGCCGTCCGGATTCCGTCGGGATAATTCCGTTTTTTCCGCGGGTAAAGATTGTGAGCCCGTATTCTTTTTCCGTCTCCCTGAGGACCTTGCTGAGATAAGGCTGGGTCACGAAGAGGCGTTTTGCGGCGGCGGAGATGGAACCGCAGTTTGAGATCTCGATGAGGTATTCCAGATTCTGAAAATTCATAGGGATGGTCTCCTTTCTGAAATTAAAGCCGGGTGTTTTGCTGCTGCAGTCATGGACCGTGAGCAGAAACATATAACGTGTCAGCCATACGACAATCCAGATAAACACTGATTTATAATATTTCGGTTATAACGTGATGAAAACGGGGAATTTGCAAAACTCCATAGAAATAGTATAATCAAGTGTATACCAATAAACCGGATATGTCAAACCAAACAGATATAGAAACTGGCGAGTGATCTGTAACTATTGCATTCCGGGCTATACATAAGGAGGAATCACTATGAGTACGCATCTGCAGTTAGCAAACAGTACGACGATGGCAATTCTCTGTGGAATCACCATCCTGATCGTTCTTCTCCAGCCGGTGATCTTTATGATCGTGGCATTCAAACGCGGAAAAGAACTGAACATGACAGACCAGGAAATGAAGGAAGCCGCACGAAGCAGCGCGATCTTCTCTATTATCCCGTCACTCCCGATCATCGTGAGTTACCTGCTCCTGGTTCCGTCCCTGGGCCGTTATTTCCCGTGGCTCCGCTTAAGCGTTGTAGGTTCCGCGGCATATGAGACAATGGTCGCGAACATGGCGGCAGAAGCGCTGGGCCTGGAATCCATCACCGTCCCGGACATCCCGGCTGATACTTTTGTGTTTATTTTGTTTGTTGTAACAATTGGAATTCTTGGCGGAAATATTTTCAACGTTTTCTTCTTAAAGGCGTACGATAAGAAAGTCGAGTCCATCAAGAACAGCAACGCGAAGCTCGTTCCGATCATCACGACAGCAATGTTCCTCGGTCTCTATGGAACCATGGCAGCTCCGCATTTCACAAATATCGCGAATATCCCGGCGGTTGCAGCCATCCTGGTTGCCGGTATCACATCGATCTTCGTAAACAAGTTTGCGGCGAACCACAAGAAGCTGAAAGAGTTCGCGTTCCCGCTCAGCATGATCGTTGGAATGCTCGGTGCATGTGTAGCGAATCTGCTTATTTAGGAGGAAAAACGATATGAAAGATAACAGCTTTTATAATAAGATCCACAGACTTGGAAGAATCACCGTCGTCTGTGCCCTGATCAGCTTCATGGCGGTTCCTTTCGGACTTGCTGCAGTAAATGGAATTTCCATGAATATTCCGGAAATTCTGAAAAATGCGATCCCGCTTCTCCTGACATTCAGCATCAGCGGTATCTGTGAGAACCTGTCCTTCATGCCGATCATCGGAAGCGGCGCGCTCTATATGTCCTGCGTTACCGGTAATGTCAGCAATATGAAAGTTCCGGCGGCGGTCAACGCTATGGAGGTTGCAGGATACACAGCCGGAAGTGACCGCGCCGATGTCGTTGCGATCATCGCTGTTGCGGCATCCACATTCGTGACAACAGCCATTGTATTCCTGGGAATGCTGTTCTTAGCCCCGCTCTTTGAGCCGATCTACAACAACGCGTTCTTACAGCCGGCATTCCAGAACATGGTTCCGGCACTTATGGGTGCCCTGTTGTTCCCGTTCATCTTAAAGGCCCCGAAGCAGGCCATCGTTCCGATCGCACTTCCGATCATCGCGATCTTAGTGATCGGCCGCAAGGTGTTCTCTTCAAACCAGAGTTATATTATGGTCGGTGTGATCATTTTGTCGGTGATCTACTCTCTGGCACTTTATAAAAAGGGAAAAATCAGCGAGTAAAGGGAAAATAAGCGTCCTGGTCGGCGGAAAATATGAAAACGTGCGGCACAGGCGTAATTTCCTGATAAATTTAGGAAAGGAAGATCCGGAAATTCGGACAAATAATATGGATAAAAAAGAATTTGTCTTAAAAGCAGTTGCAGATAAAAAAGCTCTGATCGTTGATGTCAGCGACAAAATTTTCGACTACGCAGAGGTCGGATTCCATGAATTCAAGACCGCGAAGCTCTACGAGGAAGTCCTGAAAAAAGAGGGATTCCAGGTGGAGATGGGAGTCGGCGGCATGCCGACGGCGTTCAAGGCTGTATACGGAAGCGGAAAGCCGGTGATCGGTTTCCTCGCCGAGTATGACGCCCTGCCGGAGCTGTCCCAGGAAGGCGGCTGTACGATGCGAAAGAAAGCCGCAGGGGACAACCCGGATGGACATGGATGCGGACATAACCTCCTCGGTGCGGGTGCCATGGCGGCGGCGCTTGCTGTAAAAGCTTATATCGAGGAACACCCGGAAGCGGGAACTGTGATCCTTTTTGGATGCCCGAGTGAGGAAAAGGGAGACGGAAAGGCGATCATGGCACGAGAAGGTGTATTTGACGGTGTGGATGCTGCTTTTACATGGCATCCGGGCGATAAGAATGCGATCTGGTCCGAGTCTACACTGGCGAATGTCAGCGTGTTCTTCAATTTCAAGGGTGTGACCTCCCACGCGGCGGCAGCTCCGGAACTTGGACGTTCCGCACTGGACGCTGCGGAGCTCATGAGCGTCGGCGTCAACTACCTGCGGGAGCACATTATCTCCGACGCAAGAGTCCACTACGCGTACCGCGATGTGGGGGGAATCGCCCCGAACGTTGTCCAGGGACACAGCAGAGTCCACTATTTTATCCGTGCACCAAAGTCATGGCAGGTGAAGGAGATCTACAAGCGCGTCGTTGATGTGGCGGAAGGCGCCGCAAAGATGACGGGAACCGAGATGACATACGAGCTTTACGCCGGACTTTCCGACTATATCCCGAACCATGTCCTCTCAGAAGTTCTCCACGAGTCCATGGAGGAGATCGGCGCCCCGAAATACGACGAGGCGGACTTTGCCCTGGCATCAAAATTCTTCCATGAGACCGCGACACCGGATGAGATGGAGGCAAAGCGCGCGTCCTTAAGGAAGCTCTTCGGCGCGGACCACATGGAGGAGATCGAAGCCCACCCGCTCCACACATCCATCGCTCCGCTCGTCTGGAACGGAAAAGTTCAGGCCGGCTCCACCGACGTCGGTGACGCCAGTTATGTGATCCCGACCGCTATGTGTACAACTGCTACCGCAACTCTTGGCACCGCCTCCCACACCTGGCAGATGACCGCCCATGGAAATACGGAGATCGCACATAAGGCGATGCTGAATGTAGGCGAGGCGATGGCACTGGCTGCATTAAAGACCATGGAAAGCCCGGAGATCCTGAAAAAAGCTCATGACGAGTGGATGGCGGAGACAAACGGCATCTACGAGTGCCCGATCCCGAAGGAGGTTGGGCCGAGGCTGGAGGATTAAATTTCTGATTCCGGAACATAACATGAATGAAGATAAGAACCAGAGGGAGAATGAATCCTTCTGGTTCTTTTTGTGTAACAGGAAATATTCTTTCTGAATCAGAGAGAATCGCGAAATCACCTTGGCATTTCCGGCTCCTGATGCTAAGATACATATAAAGCGAGCGCGGAAAAAGGAGCGGAGTCAGGGAGATGAAGAAGCATAAGGTCTACTTACAGGAGCTGTCAGAGGAGTTTTCGGAGGCAGATTATTCAAAGTTTTATGAAGTTGTCATGCGGCGGATCGAGAACGGAGAGCTTGTTCCGATGAAAAGTGCAAAGAATAACGGGAGGAAGCCGGCACTGCCGCTATGCTTTTGGGAATACGAAAAAGAAGCGGATTATACGGAGCTTTATGAGGAACTGAAATATCGGTATCATCCCAGGATCAATACGTTCTATTACCGAGAACATCCGGAATGCTACGAGAGGGACAGGGAGAAGCTGCAGCTTTTGAGCGATTATCTAAAGGATCATTCGGAGCTTTTGTTGGTTCAGGAAACAATGAATGAGCGCAGTTTTGAGATTTTCCACAGGGAGAAGTATTTCCAGAGAGAGGGCGGTCTTGAGCTTTGTAAGAGAGTTGCGATCACTCCGGAAACGCTGGCTTTTTATGAAACATCAGAGCCGCTTTCTTATTATTCCTGTTCCAAGCAGACACCGCAGAATATTCTGATCATAGAAAATAAGGACACCTTTTTTGATATTCGGAGATATATGAATTCCGGAAATGACAGGATCATGGGAAGGGAGTTCGGTACAGTGATCTACGGAGCCGGAAAAGGAATCTGGAAGACCTTTGAGGATTATGTCAATGGTGCGGAACGATACTTCCTGGGAAAGAATGCATTGTTTTATTTCGGTGATCTTGATTTTGAGGGCATTCTGATCTTTGAACATTTGATCGGGCAGAAGCAGTACCGGGAGAGCGGAATCCATATTTTTAAAGAGGCGTATGAAAAGATGTTAGATAAGGCATGGCAGCTTGGGTTTTCCAGACTACCGGATATGAAGGAAAAGCAGAACGCCAACATCGGAACCAGCTTTTTGTCGGCATTTGATGCGGAGCGGAGGCATCAGATCCGGGAGCTGCTTGATATGGGAAAATACATTCCACAGGAAATTTTAAATGAACATGATTGGTGATAAATGATGATCGATAAAGATTTTTTGAAAAATTTTGATCAGAGAATGAAGTGCGTCGGCCGATATTCGGTGCTTTGCAGCAACAGCTTTGATAAAAAGCTCTGGAAAGAATATGGGATCGAGACACGGGATGAGCAGATGAATATGCTGTTTACATTGCTCCTTTTCATTATGGAGTATTCTCTGCGGGAAGAAAACTGCACGATGGACGAGATCGCATCATTTGTGGAGGACATCAGCTACGGATATTACGGGCGGAAATTAAACTTTGAGAAAAGTCAGGAATTTGCAAGGTTTATGGTGGAAGATATCCTTGGGAACAGCGGTTCTTCCATGTATTTTAAGGCCTTTGATTATGAAAAACGGACCTATCAGGACATCAATATCCGCTATATTGATAATAAGGTCGTGTATCTGGAGAATGGAGTCAGGAGAACCTCCTATTATCTGACGGACGAGGGATATAACATGCTGCTGGCAACAATGGAAATGGAAAATAATATGAAGCTTTCTGTTCACGAAATGCTTTTTAAAATGCATTTGGAAAAGGCAGATTATAACCGGGCTGTCGATGACATCAAAAATATTTTCGGTCAGCTGCGCAAACAGAGCCAGAAGATCGAGGAGGCAATGTTAGCCGTACGGAGAAACGCTTTATCCTATTCCGTGGAAGAGTATGGAAAATTAGTGGAGGACAATATCAGCACCGTGGTGGAGACCAGGGAAAAGTTCCGGCTCCACCGTGACTTTATTGAAGAAAAAATTGAAGAATTTGAAGAAAAGCAGATGAATGCGGAAGAGTTCACGGAAAAAGAAAAAGCGAATCTGGGAAATCTCAGGACGATCGGACGGTATCTGACGCAGACGCTGGACGAGCATCAGCGGATCCTGGGACAGCACTTTGACCTGAAGAAACTGTACGATGAGGAGCTGGAAAATTATTCCAATATGACATTGGTGCAGCGGTTTCCGTTCCGGAGCGATGTCTATGACAAGATTTTGAAGGATGTGTCACTTTTGAAAAACGCGGATAAAATATTTGCGCCCCTGTTTAGCAGCCGGATCAATAAGATCTTCAACCCGGAAAAAATGATGGAATATCAGAAAAAGCTAAAGAAATCAGATGTGGAAGATGAGTCCATGGAACTGGATTTTGATGAGGAAGAATACAACCGGGAAAAGGAGCAGCGCAGGCAGGAACGGATGAAAAAATATGAGGGCTGCGTCAATGTCATTCTGGAACAGCTGGTAATCCATAAGGAAACGACACTGGAAACATTAAATATCAGCTGTAAAGAGGAAGAACGGGAACGGCTGCTTCCAACTGCGGAAATATTCAGGGAAGTCATCATCGAGTTCCTGACAGCCGGAACGATCGATATCGGGACGATTCAGAAAGAACAGACAGACTATCTCATGGATGCCTCAGAGGGCTTTGTACTGAATGAGATGCTTCTGGCTATTCTGGAAGACCGGAGATACCGGAAAATCGGGAAGATCCATATATTCCCAATGGAAGACGGGAAACATGTACATTTTAAAAACGTGATGGACGAAGCCGGGAACCGGAGAAATTTCAAATGTTCCAACGTGGGCTTTTGTTATGAGGAGAGATAAGAGATGGCATATGAAGCAGAGATGATCACATACAGCCAGAAAATATTTTACTACCTTTTGTGCCATGGTGCGTTAAGCGATCTGGACGCGGGAGTCAATGATCTGTACCGCGCCTATGTGGAGCACGAGGAGGTCATGAATTTAGTGAAAAATCAGGCGGAGATTGCAGATTGTAAGATCGAGAGATATGGAACCACGATCTATCTGATGCCGGATATCGACAATAAATACCTTGGATTTACGAAGGCAGATCTGAAAAAAGAATTATGTAAACCCAATGCCACGGACCGGGACTACTATCTGGCTCAGTTTGTGATCCTGACGCTGCTTGCAGAATTCTATGACGGGCAGGGAAGCACCAGCAAATCCAGAGAATTCCTGAAACTCGGAGAGCTGCAGAATATCGTGTCAGAGCGGTTGAAGGCGGGACTCGCGCTTGAACAGGAGAGGGAGCAGGATGGAACAAATCTTTACACCGAGATGTACGAAACGGTTCTGGATTATAAGAGCATGAGTGAAGCTTATGAAGCGTTAAAGAGTGTGGAGGCAGGCAGCCGGTCAAAGTATACGAAGGAAGGATATGTGAGCATTATCTGCAATTTTCTGGACCGGCAGGGGCTGATCATCTTTATCCCGGAAGATGAGATGATCAAGACCACAGCAAAACTCGACAACATTATGGAATACAAGATCCTGAACAAGGAAAATTACGCAAGGATCATGGAGACATTGGGGGAGACACATGAGTAAGATATCGCGGATCCGGATTTTAAACCTGAATTACAATAATAATACCATAAAGATCGACGACGAAACCTTTGATCTCGGTGGTCAGAATACGCTGATCTCCCTGCGCAACGGCGGTGGGAAAAGCGTACTGGTGCAGATGATCGTGAGTCTTTTTGTGAACCGGACATACCGGGATTTCGGAGATCGGCCGTTTAAGAGTTATTTTACGACGAACCGTCCGACGTTCCTCATGACGGAATGGATCCTTGACAATGGAATCGATCGTTTTCTGGCGGGGATGATGGTGCGGAAAAACCAGAAGGAAGATAATGACACGGAAGAGCTGGAAATGTACACATTTACCGGGAGCTATTCGAATGGCTGTAAATATGACCTTGACAATCTTCCAATCATTCGACAGGACGGAAATAAAAAGATCCTGAAGGGCTTCGGAGAATGCAAAAATCTTCTGGAAGAGATCAGCAGGAATGAACCGGGAGATTTCCGACTGTATGATATGGCGAGCCAGTACGGGAGACGCCAGTATTTTTCCACACTCCGCCAGTATCAGATCAACAATAAGGAATGGGAGAGCATTATCCGGAAGGTAAACCAGAAGGAGTCCGGACTTTCGGAGCTGTTCCAGAACGCTAAGGATGAAAAGGATCTGGTGGAAAACTGGTTTCTGCGTCCCATCGAGGATAAATTAAATCAGGAAAAGAATAAGATCGACGAGTTCCGGAAGCTGGCATTCCAGTTTATTGAACAGTACCGGAGCAATCAGTCGAAGATCCGCCGCAAGGGGATCATTGAACAGTATTTTGAGGACACGAAACCGCTGAAAAATATGATTGATGATTATGCGCAGAAAGACCGGGACGCTGTGAACCTAAGAACAGAGATAATCCTCTATGCGAAATCGCTCCGGAAAGAACTGGATCGGCTGCAGACAGAGATTGCTGCCGGTCAGGAGAAGTTCGAACAGATCGAGAGAGAGCAGAGACAGATCGTTTATGAACAGCTCTCCTACCAGATCTATCTCAGTGAGGACCAGAAAACAGAGATCCTTTCACAGAGAGCGCAGCAGGAGATCGAGATCACAAGACTCACGTCTCTGAAAAATCATCTGCTGCGGAAGATCGATACGTATGATCTTCATAAGATCTATCTGGAATTAAAGGACTTTGAACGCCAGAAGGCGGAGGTGGACGCGAAACTTCAGGTACTTTTACAGAAAACGGAAGAATCGAAGGATGAGATCGAGAAGATCGGATGCCGCTTATATGCGCTGTATTCGGAAAATGCCAAAAAGCTGAAGGATCAGAGACAGTCGGAGGAGGAAACACTTGCGGAAACGGAAAGAGCCCGGGAAAATGCACAACGGGAGCGGGACGAGAAGGAGCGGGAGATCCGGAAATTAAGCGGAGATATTGGAGCGAAAGAGAGCAGAGTCAGGAGCTATGATGAGGTGGAAGACTCCTTTAACAGGGAGTTTGGCGCCGACCTCAGGAGAAATCTCCTTGGGCTTTATGAAGATGGAGCGCTGGAGATTTTCCGGAAGGAGATCGATGCGGGACTGCAGGAGAAGAAAAATAAGTCGGTGAAATACGCCCGGAAACTTATGGAACAGGAACAGACCCGGAAAAAGCTTTCGCAGGAAGCTTCGGACGGAACTGTGACGTTAAATGACATTGCCCATAAGTTAGACCATGTTTCTGAGAAACTTGCAGATCTGGAAAGACAAAAAACGGAACGTCTGCGGATCATGAAATATGCCAATGTGGACGAAGAACATCTTGACAGAAGAGATCTGATCCTGGATCAGCTTGACGGAAAGATCAGGGAACTGGATGTCGCGAGAAGCAGACTGATTCGGAAAAAGGGGGATCAGGAAAAACATTTCAGACAGTTAAAAGAGGGAAAGATCACGGAGCTTCCGGAAAACATCAGGACTTATATGGAGCAGAACGGGATCGACCTTGTATACGGAATGGAATGGCTCTCAAAAAATGGCAGGACAGCCGAAGAAAATGCCGAACTTGTGAAGAAGAATCCGTTTATTCCCTACTCGATCCTGATGGAACGGTCGATCCTTGAGCGATTTCAAAAGAACGGGGAGGAATTATATACAAGCTTCCCGATCCCGATCATCGTGAAGGAAGAGCTGGAACAGGAGCAGGAACATGTGGATCCCAGGTTTGCGGATTATGGGAATGTACATTTTTATGTCATGTTCAACACACATCTTCTTGACCGGGAGGAGCTGGAAAAGATTCTGGAGAAGATCCGCCGGGAGATCGAAGATCTGAAAAAGGCGGTGGAGGACAAGGACGCCGATCTTGAGACCTACAGAAACTACCGGAGTGTGGTTGAAAATCAGACGTTCAGTATAATTCTCTGTCAGCAGACAGAAAAAGAGATCAGTAGTCTGAAGGATGAGAGGACAGCCTTAAAAGGACGTCTGGAAGAGATCTATCGGGAGCAGAGCAGGCTGGAAGAGGAGAAAAAAGAGATCGAAACGCTTGCGGATACGGTAAAGGAACAGATCGACGGCTTAAAGAGAATGGACGTACAGTTTGAGATCCTCCTAAAAAAATATGATCAGTATGAGACGGACCGGACAAGTCTGGAACGCCTGAAAAAGGAGAATCATGAGCTTACGGAGAAGCAGACAGCGCTTTCCGTGCGTCTGGGTGAACTCCGGGAACAGGAGATGGGACTTAGGGCACTGGTGAAGGAATTTGCGGAGAAGATCGACCGCGAGGAGAAGAAACAGGCGGAATTTGAAGAGATCGCGAGAACAGCGGAGAACAGGGATTTGTCTTCCTTGGAGCAGATGACTTCGGAAGAGCTGGAAGCGAGATACTATGCGCTGACAAAGGTGATATCGGACAGTGTGGAAGAGCTTAAAAAGTCACAGACGGACTGGATCGGAAGAATCAGCGGGAAGAGGACGGAGCTCAAAAAGAAAAATGAGGACAGTCAGATTCCGGAGAAAGAATACCAGAGTCTCGTGTGCCCGGAAGAACAGTATGACGCATGGAAACGGCAGAAAAAGCAGACGGAGAGGGAACTCAACAAAGAGAATGAAGAAAATACGGCTCTTGGAAGAAAAGAAGGTGCGCTGACAACAACGATCACGCTCTATATGAGGAATCTGAAAAAGGAAACCGGATATGAGCAGCCGGCAGAGAGAAAGACGATCACAGATACGGAATTCGAAAAACGTCTGAATCTCAAGGAATATGAGCTTACGGCACATCAGAAGAAATTGAGTCAGCTTCGGGAGAGAAATATACAGATAGCTTCGCAGGCGGCAGGCGTGGAGGAATATGTGGATGAGCCGATTCCTGCAGAGTTGATTTCTGGAGATGGCCTGAGTTCCGCAGATGAACGGATGTCTGTGGAGCGTTCGATCGCGTCAGGTGGTCTGATTCCAGAGAGTGGGGCTGACGCGTATTCGGAAACCGGAGAGAATAAAATTCTTTTGTCCATTCAGGAGCGGATCCCGGATGTGCGGAATGAGGAAATGGATGTCATAAAAGGGTACCAGAAGGAGATCCGCAGGAAGATTACGGAGAGTTCCAAGGCACTGGACCGGTGCAGGGGTGACGTATCAGAGATAATCCGTGAGATTGCGTCCGGAAAAACGTACGCGGATGATTACTTTAAGAAGACTTTCGAAAGTCTGCTCTCCCAGACAGCCAGCCCGCGGAATCTGTTCAGGCAGTTTGAAATGAACCGGCAGGCGTACGAAAATCAGCTGGAAAAACTGAAGATCGATCTCGCCCATATCGATGACGAACAGAAAAATCTGGAAATGATGTTTCTGGAATACGTTGAGCAGATCAATGCGAATATCGGCATGATCGATAAGAACTCTACGATCTCTGTGAGGGGAAGAAATCTGAAGATGCTGCGGATCCAGGTGCCTGACTGGGAGACGGAGAGAGAGCATTTCCGGCTGAAGCTGCATGACTATTTTGAAAATATCGTGAAGCTTGGAATCGAGACGATCGAAAAAAATGGAAACCTGACAGAGTTTCTGGGAAGAGTGATCACCACCAGAAAACTGTATGACGATGTTGCAGGGATCCAGAACGTGAAGATCCGGCTGTACAAGATCGAGGCGGAGCGCGAAGTGCCGATCTCCTGGTCCGAGGTATCCGCCAACTCCGGCGGCGAAGGTTTCCTGTCCGCCTTCGTGATCCTGACCTGCCTTTTAAGCTATATGCGGCGCGATGAGACGGATCTCTTTACCTCCGGTGAGGAAGGGAAAGTCCTGATCATGGACAACCCGTTTGCCCAGACAAATGCGGAGCATCTCTTAAAACCCCTGATCGAGATGGCAAAAAAGACAAACACGCAGCTGATCTGTCTTTCCGGATTGGGCGGCGATTCCATCTACAACCGGTTTGACAATATCTATGTACTAAAGCTTGTCGAATCCAGTATCCGGAATGGGGTACAGAGAGTGGATGTGACCCATATGAAGGGTGAGGAGACGAAACGGATGGTATTGTCGGAGTTTAAGATGGAGCAGATGAGTTTGTTTGAGATGATGGAAGAGTAATAGCCAGGGCATATTTCCAGGACAGAAAAGGAGTAAGAATGTTTTGAACATACAGATTTTTGGCACAAAAAAGTGCAATGATACAAAGAAGGCGGAGCGTTTTTTTAAAGAGCGCGGTATCAAATACCAGTTTATTGACATGAAAGAGAAGGGAATGAGCAAAGGCGAGTTTCGTTCAGTTGCAGAGGTCAACGGCGGAATCGAAAATATGGTCAACTGGGATGGAAAAGATAAGGATACGCTTGCACTGATCAAGTATATCGCGGATGAGGATAAGTTAGAGAAGATTCTGGAAAATCCGTCCGTGATCAGGACGCCGGTTGTAAGAAACGGGAAACAGTCCACACTGGGGTATCAGCCGGAGGTGTGGAAGGAATGGAAGTAGTAAGCGGCAGATAGGAGCAGGATAGGAACGGTTTATCTGCTCATGCTCAGAACACAACTGAAATGAGATCATTTACTGGAAAAGAGGAAATTTTTATGAAACAGGAAACCATAGACAGAATCCGCAAATTCACCGATGACCGCGACTGGGAGCAGTTCCATTCTGCCGCGAACCTTGCGAAATCCATCGTCATCGAGGCAGCAGAACTCCTGGAGTGCTTCCAGTGGAACGATGAGGAGTATGACCTGCAGCATGTAAAAGAGGAGCTGGCGGATGTGATCGTATACTCCCAGAACCTTTTGGACAAGCTGGGACTTGACGTGGATGAGATCGTGAATATGAAGATGGGGATGAACGAGAGAAAGTATCCGGTGGAGAAGGCGAAGGGGAAGTCGGCGAAGTATGATTGCTTGTGAAAGAGTGTAGATATCGCCCAATGGACTGATTCTGAACAGAGGTTATCGCTGGGCATTTAGAATGAAAGAAGCACCAGAACCGGTGAAATGCCGGAAATGGTGCTTCAAGTCTATTTTGAGGTTCAGGCTTCCCTGTCCTTAAGATATTCTGCAAGACTGTAATACAGCTCTCCCTCTCTTCCGCGTGTCTGTTTTGCTGCCGTCATGGAATTTAAGATCGCTTCCTGTTCGGCTTCCGCCGCAGCAAGAAAAGCCCGGTTGATCACATGCTCCGGAATTGCTGATATCTGGAGCAGTTCCTCCTCGCGACCGGATGGGATCCGATTTGCGGTTGTAAAGCCGATCATGACTTCCCCGCTTCCATGTCCCGTATAACCGCCGGTTCGTGCGATGCCGACCCCTGTTCTTTTCAGGATCCGTTTGAGCTGACGGCTTGTCAATGGGAGATCGGTAGCCAGAATGCTCATGATCGAACCTTTGTCTTCTTCGGATGCAGCCATATCATTCTTTTCCTGCTTCCATTCCAGAATTTTTGGACCAACAGCTTCTCCGTTCAGCACAAAGTCTTCGGTTGCACCAAAGTTTGACTGAACCAGAACGCCGATGGTGTATTCCTTTTCACCAATACAGATCACGCGGGACGCAGATCCGATTCCGCCCTTCATGCCGTAGCAGATGGTACCGGCGCCGGCGCCGACATCCCCTTCTTCGAACTCCTCGGCAGCGACCGCAAAAGCCTGCCGCACTTCTTTTTCACCAACTGCACGTTTCTGGATCTGGTTGATCCGGCAGTCATTGCACTCGCCAACGACCGGATTAATGCTCATTGGTTCCAGCCCATCATTCTGGCACTGCTCGATCACGATACCGGCAAGTGCATCCCAAACCTTTCCGACATTTAACGTATTTGTAAGGGCAATCGGTGTTTCAAGAGTCCCAAGCTCTTCTACCTGTACCAGACCGGCACTTTTTCCAAATCCATTGTGGACATAGGCTGCCGCCGTATAGTGATTTGCAAATGCATTGTCCGGTCCAGGGATGATCACGGTCACACCGGTATGATTTTCTTCTGTGTTCACAGTACAGTGTCCTACCAGTACACCAGGTACATCCGTAATCGCATTTCTTTTTCCTGTTTTCACTCTTCCGGGTACGATTCCAAAGTCCCGAATCCGTTTTTTCTCCACGTTGCTTTCCTCCTTGGATTTTGTCGGCTATTTCTAATGATTGTATCATAGTTTGTGAGAAATAAAAACAGGATGAGGGGAATTTTCACACCAATCGTATTTATAGGATATTTTATTTACCAACATCCAACGGTGAAATGTTGTCGATAAGCACTTTGCCATTTTTTATGTTAATAGGAAGGAAGAACTATTAAATACGGCAAAATAAAAGTTGAATATTCATAATAAAATGGATTTATTGCCGATATTATGGTATACTTATAAAAATAGATTTGTGACTGGAAAAGTGATCGCATGAAGAATGTGAGGGAAACTATGCTTGAAAATAAATTAGGTATTACAGATTCTACAGAATTAGCAAGAATGGAAGAAAGAATCAGTAAGCAAAAAGCGCTTGAAATGTTTGAAAGTGGCTTTTTTGAGACATTAGAACCAGGGACTTATAAAAGTCTTGCGATGATCCATCAATGTCTTTTTGATGAGATTTATGATTTTGCCGGTAAATTACGAAAGGTTAATATTTCAAAAGGAAATTTTAGATTTGCTCCGCTGATGTATTTGGAAACAGCGTTACAGAATATAGACAAAATGCCACAGTCAACTTTTGATGAAATTGTCGAAAAATATGTTGAAATGAACGTGGCTCATCCGTTCCGAGAGGGAAATGGGAGAAGTACAAGAATATGGCTTGACTTGATGTTGAAAAAAGAAATCGGCTATGTGGTTGACTGGAGCAAGGTGGATAAAGAAGATTATCTGCTTGCCATGGAGCGAAGTCCTATCAAAGATATCGAAATAAAGTTTCTTCTGAAAAATGCACTTACGGATCATGTAAATGATCGAGAAATTTATATGAAGGGTATTGATCACAGTTATTACTATGAAGGTTATTATGTGTTTAAGATGGAAAATTTGACGGACACAAAGGATTAACTTGATTTAACGTTAGAAAAGTGGAGGGATATGGATGCAATATCGTTCAGTTAATGAAATAGCGAAAAAATGGAATGTGTCGGAACGAAGCGTTCGAAATTACTGCGCCCAGGGGCGTGTGAACGGTGCGTTTCTTACCGGCAAGACATGGAATATTCCCGAAAATGCAGAGAAGCCGGAGCGTTCCAATAAAAAGAAAGAACAGCCGATTACCTTGCTGGATATTTTGCAGGAGCAGAAGGTAAGTAAGTATTCCGGAGGCATTTACCATAAGACACAGATTGATTTAACATATACCTCCAATCATATCGAGGGCAGCCGTCTGACCCATGATCAGACCAGATACATCTTTGAAACCAATACCATTGGTGTAGAAAAAGAAGTGCTGAATGTGGACGATGTGATTGAAACAGCAAATCACTTCCGTTGTATTGATATGATTATTGGTCATGCAAAGGCAGCACTGACAGAGAAGTTTATCAAGGAACTTCACTTGATTCTGAAAAGTGGTACAAGTGATTCCAGAAAAGATTGGTTCGCTGTAGGCGATTATAAAACAATGCCGAATGAAGTTGGCGGCGTGGCAACCGCACTTCCGGAAGAAGCTGCCGATAAAATGAAGGCCTTGCTGACGGAATATAACGCCAAGGAAGAAAAGTCCTTTGAGGATATTCTGGACTTCCATGTGAAGTTTGAGCGGATCCATCCGTTCCAGAACGGCAATGGCCGTGTGGGCAGATTGATCATGTTTAAGGAGTGCCTGAAATACAATATCGTTCCGTTTATCATTGAGGATAATTTGAAGCTGTCCTATTATCGTGGATTGAAGGAATGGGACAACGAAAAAGGCTATCTGACAGATACCTGCCTGACTGCGCAGGACAAGTATAAGGAGTATTTGGATTATTTTAGGATTGCTTATTAAAAGTGGTTCAAAGAGTAAAGTAAAAGGGCAAATTCGCACTTTGAGATAATTAGATGACATACATTTTAAAGACAGGAGTAAGTACATGTTCTATACCAAATATAGATTGATAAGGATGGAATAAAAAGCATGGAGAAATTGATCTTTTCGCTGGTTTTGCTATTGACTACAAAAATCATTTATCTGATCACAGGAAGAAACCGACGGCAGATAGCGCGTATCCCCAAAGGGATGGCAATCTTATGCCAGCCGCCAGGACGACGGTATGTCGCTTATGCAGTAGGCGTATTCCAACTTCTTTTTGTTGCCTTTTTCCTCGTACTTTACATAAAAGACGGCGCACCTGCAGAAGCGCGGCTGATGTGGAGCCTGCTCGTCATAACTTCAATCTTGAGCTGCATGCTTCTGATTTTCAGCGGGAATGTGGCAGGTCGGGACTGCGTTTATTTTAACAGCAGGGAAGTCCGGATTGAAAAGCCCTTTCGCAAGTCCAGAACCTTTCAGTGGGAGGAAATCCGAAAAGTAGACGGTAACTTTGACAATGCAGTCAACTTATATCTTCTGGATGGAACCAAGGTTCTTACCGCAAGGCTCGGAATGGTAAATTATGATGTATTTTGCGATATGATCAAGAAAACATGCCCAGAAAAGATTGCCAGCTACTATCGTTCCCATATGTACGAAGAATCGCAAAAATGTATTCTGCGCTATGGCTCCGAGTATTATCTTCTGGCAGCTATGGGCATCGGCATTCTCCTGATTTATATGGCAAGTCTGGTGCCCGCAGCAGCGGAGAACAGCATCATACAGCAGTTTCTGCAGGGTGATTTCTCCCAGAAGTTTGCGCTTTGGTTTGCACCTGTCTGCGGAGTCATCAGTATCGTGTTCCTGGTCGTGATGCTCAATACAAATATCCGGTATTCACAGGAAAAAATGACCATCAAATACCCACTGCACAGAAAACGTGAACTTTACTGGAGAAACATCCAAAGAATCGAAATGGCTGCAGTGGAAAAAACGGAAAAAGCGGAATGGATGAAGCTGCGGCTGTACACACGGGAAGGTACTTACAAGATCAGTTTCAAATTCCTGACACATGGAAAAGATGAATTTTTATCCATGCTTTTCAAGATGATTCAAAAATATGGAATTTCCTGCATGCAAACAGATAAATAAACAGAGTTAAGACGGAGATCGGAGCGACTAAGCGAAAGAAAATCCGTACTGTGGACTTCTGCGACACACTGGCGGCAATTCTTAAGACAGCCAAAGCCGAACAGCACAAAAACTGCTTCCGATACGGAGAACTGTACAGCCTCAACTATTACAGTGAGGTCAAAGAAAAAGACTGTACTTATTACGAGGTGTACAGTCTGCCGAGAACGGAAGAAGTCCCTGAGGGATATATTGCCAGATAAAATAAATGCACTTTGGGAATAGATTCTTTTGTTAGTTATATGACGAACAGTACATAAGCCTTGAGGTTTAAGGAGACAGAATGGTATATTGTGATTTCAGTAATAGTTTATATAAACAAAAGATACGATTATCGGAGATGCAGATTATTTTACAGCGTTAAATGATGTTGAAAAATATGCTCTCGATTCAAAGAAAGATAGCGTTTTAGTTAAGGGACTTTCATTAAGTGAATTGGAAAGTTTAAGGGGATAAACATTTCAATCAAATTGAAATTTGCGAAGGAAGTGCAATGATAGAATTAAATTCTAAGATTAAGAATGCTCTAATTAAAATTGGCTTTATTGAGCGATATGAAGAATTATCTAATAAATTTAATGCTAAAAGAACACCTTCAAGTAATCGTTTGGCTTATATTGATAGTGAAGAGGTCATGGAGATAATTCAAAATTTAGGCTATTCTCCGGTGTTTGATGTAAAAGAAAAATTTTATAAAATCAAGGAAGAACAAATTGGAAAGATTACTTTGGAAGTTCATATTATTCTGAGATATGGAATGGTAGATTTAGTTTGGATAGTCAGAGAAAATGGAGAATTGCTTCTTGGGGCTCCTTGGGGAACATATTCAAGGAGACTTATTGATAATAATTACAGGATAAAAAAACCTATCATAGGAACATATGAGGATTTAGAAGAAATTTTGAAAATTACTTTTAAAATGTATGAAGACTTTAAGAGTACATTAACTGGTAATTAGCTTATTTAGCCATTCTGGCAAAAGATTAAAACTAGAAGGATATAAACAAGCATCATTAGCTGTATTTTATGTCAAATTATATAAATATATGATTTGTATACGAGGATAGAGAACAATGAATTCTGATATGACAAAGTATTGTTATCAACATTTTGAAAATGCTTACAATATTGGGTGGAATACAAATTTTGATAGTACAGTGGAAAGTAAAGAGACATTTAATTCAATATTCATAGAAAAGTTGACTTCTTATTGTGAGAATCCATTAAATAGCGACTTGAATGGTGTATGTCGTGAAACAGAGATTGATGGAAAAAAGTATGTAAAAGGGTTTGGAGAAATACGTATCATTGATTTAAAAAAGAAAATAAGATATGCAGCTCCTAATGTTATTATAGATGATATATTAAGTGGAAAATATATACCGCCAATAGAATTTATCGATGCAGTTTTAACAGGACCGACTTTTGATTCTGAAGAATATCAGGAATTTTATTTGAATTATTCGGAAAAAAACTTTTGGGGAGAAAACGAAGAAAATTTTGAAAAAATAGCTAAGGTATTGGAATTGGCAGGAGATTTGGAGGGCTTTAAAGATTATATTTTGAATAACGATTTAATAAATATAGTTGTCCCTGAAGGTTCGTTACTTAATTATGCAATCACAGAAGGGAAAGAAAAGGAAGCACTTTGGCTTATTGAAAATGGTATAGATATTAATGCTTTTGACGGTTTGGAACTTATGACGGCAATAAAAAAGAACAATAATATAATTGCAAAAAAATTAATAGATGAAGGTATTGTTATTAATAGTAGAGAGATGAACGATAATCCTTTAGTTAGTGCGATTCGTTTTTCAAATGCCTTTCTTGTAGAGGAACTTATGAAAAATTACAGGGATTTGATAGTAGCTTATTCAAACGAATATGTAAGAAATTGTAGTGTTTTAGATATTGCTGAAAGAACGAAAAATGAAAAAATAATAAATATAGTTAAGAAGTATTTAGTATGATCTATTGATGTTAACATAAATTCAAAAAATTTGATAATAGTTGCTTTTCAGGTTTAAGTTCGTAAGAGAATAATAATTTTTTGATATGTTTATAGGTTGCTATGGAGATTAAACTAATAGAACAATTAGGACTTAATGATTTAGATGTAGTGGAAGCGTTGATAGATGATTTAGAAAATGCCGTAAGTTTATTTAATTGATTGGAAAATATAAATGTGAGTAAAAATGTAAGAGAGTTTTTTGAAAAAATGCAAGAATTTTTTCCATCAACGAAGAATGCATACATTGAAAGTGTAAAAGAATATGGAGAAGTATTAGAAACAGTTGTAATAGAAGATATTTTTATGCCGGAGCTTTTAACATTATTAGCTAAGAATGAAGATGCTGAATTATTAAGCAATATGTTTAATTATTTTGAAGAAATATTAAATAAGAATGATTCACATTTGATTAATATTTTTTCTGTTACTGTGTTAGAAATTTTAGGAAATGATAAGGCAATTCTAAAGGTGGCTAAGCAATATATGGGGGAAAAAACTGCATTGCTCCAAATGAAAGTTGATAACGAATTGGGAAGATTATAAAAAATGGCGTCCCAGCTTGGACTTCCGTTAGTGCCGGACACTAGCTATTATTATCCCCGTTTTTATCTTGGACTGCTGGAAGGCGAGTATAGTGGTCCTTTTGACAGAAAGGATGGTACAGCCAATGGATAAGCCCACAGTACAGGATATTTTTCATCGTTTTTATCCGGCATACCTTGATCAATATTCACCTTCCCCTGTACAGGCAAAGGTTGCACATAACATCATGAACTGCAAGACCGGTGCCTATGGTGCAAATGTATGTGTATGTGAGGATTGTGGCTTCATACAGATTCATTACAATTCCTGCCGTAACTGTTGCTGCCCCATGTGTCAGGCTGTTCCGAAAGAAATGTGGATGGATGCACGCAGAGAGGATGTCCTTGATGCTCCTTATTTCCATCTGGTTTTTACGGTTCCTGATATTTTAAACCCTGTCATTTACAGCAACCAGAGACTTCTTTATGATGCCTTATACCATGCAGCTTCTTCCACAATCAGCGAACTGACTGCCGACCCAAAACATCTCGGCACAAAGGTGGGATACATCTGCATTTTACATACATGGGGTTCTGAAATGAACTTTCATCCCCACATTCATACCATCCTGCTGGGTGGAGGACTGGCTTCCAACAACCAGTGGAAGGACAATGGTGAAAATTTCTTTCTTCCCATCCGGGTCATCTCCAAAGTGTTCCGCGGAAAATATCTGGAGGAACTAAAGAGGCTGTGGGAAGAGGATAAGCTGGTATTTCATGGTACTGCAGAAAAATTTCGTAACCATTATACGTTCAAGGAGCTTTTAGATTCCTGTTATGGTATGGACTGGATTCCTCATTGTAAAAAGACATTCAATGGTGCTCAAACAGTAATGAAATACCTTGGTAAGTATACTCATCGCATTGCCGTCAGCAATCACCGCATCGTCCGTATGGATGATGATACCGTTACATTCTTAGTAAAGGATTACCGTAATGAGGGACAGTGGAAGGAACTGACCATTTCGGGTGTAGAGTTTGTCCGGCGGTTTCTCATGCATGTACCACCAAGGCGTTTTGTCCGCATCAGGCACTACGGACTGCTATGTTTCCGTACTAAAAACCAGAAGCTCACCCTTTGCAGAAATTTACTTGGATGTAAGAAGTATCTTTCAAAGCTTCGTGACATGGAAATGCCTGAAATATTGGAACATCTTTATGGCATCAAAGTCTGTGCGTGTAAAGCATGTGGTGGGCATCTCGGAAAGCCACAGATGAGAATGCCACTGCGCTGCTAAAGAGCAACATCTAATACTTTCAAAAGCCTCAGTTTCTGAGGTTTTATCGTCATGCCCATTTGCCTGTTTTTTATAAAATGTTGTAGCTTTCATACCGAGAATCATATATAATCATGGACAGGAACAAAGAATTGAAAGTCCATAGGTTGCGGCTACCCGGACGCTCACTTTGTTCAATTAGGTCAACTCGAAAATGGTGTAAACGAAGGGGCAGTTCTCTGCAATGTCAAAACTGCTTTTTCGTTTACCCCATCATCGATTGTAACCTAAAGAATTAAAGGAGACATTTTTAATGACTATGAACAAGGGTGTTTCCGTAAGAATAAACAGGATAAATCTCAATAGGGAGAAGAGTGAAAAATGATAGAGGCGTTCTTGGATTTCTTTCAATTATATACGATGGATGCCGATTATTTACCAGACTTTTGGCTTACAATGATACTTCTTTATCTGAATGCAGGTCTGTATCTTAACGACCTATATAATCTGGTGAAGCGCAAGTCAAAAGCGGAAACATTCAGTCTGATGGCGATACCAGGAGTCTTTGCAGTAATTTTCGTGTTGATACTATCAATTTTTGAGCATGTACCGAATCTGCAGAGCATAGCTTCACAGGCCAAACGCCTGAGCCTGCTTATAACGGCAATACAGCCACAAACGAATCTTGCGCTGCTTCTTATTGCATTTCTTTATCCGATTCTATGGGGAATCGGGCTCTTACGACAAAAGAGGCATGAACACGGCAGCCGCAAACGCTGGGTGCTGTCCTGCATTCCTGATTATATTGCATGGATCATACTGATATTGGGCATCGGTTATCACCTGTTTTTCGGGGAAAATATCCTGAATAGTGTTCTGGAAAATGCGGAGGCTGGAGATTTACTGGCCCTTTATGGCTCCCGCAGAACCTGGCTCTATATATGGATGTATGGAATTTATATCCTTGTATGCAAGGAAGCGGTGCTGCTTGTCGGCCTTTTATCTGAACTTTTGCTTATGCGGATTCCGCTTCGCTACCATAGTGGGCAGAATGCTGTTACCTTTGTCAGCTTTTATTATCTGTTTTGCCAGAATGCCATTTTTCGTGGGATTTCCCTGCTGGAAGCTGCGTTGGTGATTCCGCTTTGTGGAGTGATGCTTCGGGAAGCGGCATCGCCTTTCAGCGATTACTCGTCGACTATGATATACGCAGCCATTTTGCTGCTGACAGGCGCAGTGTTTGTCGTTCTTATCACCATTGGTCCGGTCATGCGGACACTTTCCTGCTTCGATGCATGGGGACAGCGCAAGCAGATCAGAGAGCTTTTCTGTACGGAATATTTTCTCATGCAGCCAGTTTCCAGCAACAGATCGTTCACGGTCACTCATCATTTTATCATTGACGAACAGGACGCCGCTGGTGTTTACTATCTTCCGCTTCTCACAGACATCAGCGGATGGGCCTCCCCGAGAAAGAAAGCAGGCAAATGGAAAATGCTCTCTTTCGCAGATGGCAGAACCCTTGAATTGTCAGAACACGAGGCAGAAGCCGCCAAGGAAATGCTCTCTTATGCATCCAACCGTCTCTATGCCCAGAAGATAACTGGAGAAAATTGGAGCAATAAAAACAATATGCCTGGCACAGAGGAAACCTGGAACCCACTCATAAGTCCGGCAACAACGATGTATCAGAAACTGGTCAAGATATTTTTAGGTCTGATGGTTATTCTTTTTATGATGAGCTATCAGATACTGAAGTAATTGAAAAAAGAAGAAGCAGGCAAACGAGTATATGACTATCAAGAGGGCGATTATATGAAGCTTTGGATTGAATAACATATAATTTCAAGTTTGTCGGATTGTAAAGACAGAGCCTTATGCAAGGTGCAGGAGAAAGACTCTGCTCGGGTTAAGGGCGAAGCGCCTTAGCCGGTCAAGGGTGCAACCATTGCCCAGTTAGTGGCGTTTCGCCACTAAGTACTGGGTATTGCTTGTAGCAGAGCTTCACAGGATGAAGCTTAAAATATTAAGAAAATTGATACAACTAAATGATAACCTAAGTGGAAAAAGTCTTTAGTAAAATGAGAAAATCGAGCTGTTTTACTAAGATTTTTACTAAATCTGAATGATAAGATATACGAGTTTATGCCACGATATGCGACGAAAACGAAGAAAACAATCTATCACAGCAAATCGTAGAAAGTGGTGTAAAATCAAGGAAAATCAGTATTTTCAAGGAGTTTTTAAGGCATGATAAAAATACTTTTCATATGCCTCGGCAACATCTGTCGAAGCCCACTCGCCGAGTTCTACTTTAAAGACCTCGTAGCAAAACACAACCTTTCCGCTGAATTTTATATCGAATCCGCGGCGACCTCCTATGAGGAGACCGGAAACCCGGTACATCCCGGAACGCGAAAGAAGCTGGCGGCGGCAGGTATCTCCTGCGCGGGAAAGACCGCGAGATGTATGGAGAGGGAGGATTACCGGAAATTCGATTATCTGATCGGGATGGATCAGGCAAATATCCGGAATATAACGCAGATCGCGGGCGGTGATCCCGAGAAGAAGATCTATAAGATGCTGGAATTTGCCGGGGATGGCTGGAAGGAGCTTAAAGCCGGAAAGCGGAACCCGGATAAGGTGCCGGATGTGGCGGATCCGTGGTATACCGGGAATTTTGATAATACCTGGCGGGATGTGACAGCCGGGTGTCAGGGACTTTTAAAATTTCTGTTATAGTTGTGCAAATATTTCGACTTGAAATAGGGCTACCGCAATCCCACTGGCTTTAGACGGTGGGTTAAGGTAGCCGGAAGTGGAGGTTTGTGCTATACTTGCGTTATGGGAACGTGGAAATCAAAAAACAGACACAAATATTTGTTACAGTATCATATTATTTTCGTATGCAAGTATAGAAAGAAATTGCTGATGTCAAAACAAATATCAGATGATATAAAGCAGTTTTCTTATGAGATATGTCAAAAGCATAAAGTCATTATCAGATATATGGAGGCAGATAAAGATCATATTCATTACATGATAGAAACAGAACCAACAATGTCTATCAGTAAAATAGTAAATCTGATGAAGAGTTATACAACCTATCATATTTGGAAAAGATATCCGGATTATCTACGAAAACATTTCTGGAAAGAACATAACTATTCAGTGCCTTCATAGTTACGAGCAAAAATCCATTCCAGATCAGCTTCGCTGATGGGATTTTTGCTTTCTGGCCTATGTGTTCTTACGGTCAGCGCAGCATGTGCGCAGACCTACTGAATAGTTACGAAAGAACATACTTTTTGGACGGACGGATATTTTGTCTGCAGTGTAGGAAATGTTTCAGAAGAGATGCCCCGAAAATATATAGAAAATCAAGGGTAGAAAGGTGGCGGCAGTGGGTGTTAAAAGCATATAAATACAGGATATATCCTAATAGCGAACAAAGAATTCAGATTGCAAAAACATTTGGCTGTTGCCGTTTTGTTTACAATCAGACATTGGCATATCGGAAAGAAATATACGAGAAAGAGAAAAAGTCAGTTAGTAAAACGGATTGTAATAATTACTGTAACAGAGAATTAAAGAAAGACTATGAATGGTTAAAAGCAATAGATAAATTTGCTCTGACCAACGCAATCTATAACATGGACGCCGCATATCAAAAATTCTTTAAGGAACATGCGGGATATCCGAAATTCAAGAGCAAACACGATAACCATAAATCATACACAACAAACTTCACAAATGGAAACATTGCGGTAGATTTTGAGACAGGGAAGATAAAATTGCCAAAATTAAAAGCGGTAAAAGCAAGGTTACACAGGGAATATCGTGGGCAGATTAAGTCAGCGACCGTTTCGCAGGTTTCCAGTGGAAAATACTATGTGTCCATACTTGTAGAAACGGAGCATAAGGAACTGGCACATACAAATCATAACATAGGAATCGATTTAGGAATTAAAGATTTATGTATTACTTCCGATGGGAAGGTATATGAGAATCTAAAAATCATAAAAAAATACGAGAAACAGCTTGTAAAGCTGCAAAGGCAAGTGTCACATAAAGGAAAGAGAAGCAAGAACTATTATAAAACAAAGAAAAAGATAGCATTATGCCATGAGAAAATAAGGAATATAAGAAAAGATTATCTACATAAAGTTTCACATGAGATTATTGGCGAAAACCAAGTGATAGTTTCAGAGAATTTACAGATAAAAAACATGGTAAAAAATCATCATCTGGCAAAAGCCATAAGTGATGTATCATGGTATGAGCTGACAAGACAGTTAGAGTATAAGGCAAAATGGAATGGCAGGAAATACATCAAAATAGATACATTTTATGCTAGTAGTCAATTATGTTCTGTTTGCGGGTATCAGAATCCAGATACAAAAGATTTGTCAGTGAGGACATGGATATGTCCGAAATGCGGAGCAGAACATGACAGGGATATCAATGCCGCGAAAAATATACTGACAGAAGGATTAAGACAAATAGCATAAAGAAATATATAGGGCAGGGACTGCCCAAATTAACGCCTGTGGAGATAGTAGGTTACGAGGTCGATGAATCAGGAAGCCCATTAGCTTAAGACAATGGGTAGTTCACCCTGGTCAGATAAGCCACACCTTTTTCCGATCGTGAATTATCGTAAATTCATATCGGCGGGAGTAGTGGCTCTGACTTGATTGACAACATGTGCTTACAAAAAGGAGTGAATCTTGATATGGAGCGTTCCTATCAATATGATATAGTAGTTGTTGGCGGCGGTACTGCAGGTGTGGCCGCGGCAGTCGGAGCGGCGAAGGCTGGAGCGAAAACGCTTTTGGTGGAGCGGAATGCTTATCTCGGAGGAGAGGCGACGAACTCAGGAGTTAATTGCTTCTGTGGATTTTATACATGCGGATCGGATCCGGTGCGGGTGGTGAAAGGGATCGGGCAGCTTGTGCTGGATGAGATGAGGGCACTGGGTCCGACGATCGCTGAGGAGATTTCCGCATCCGGGAACCGGGATATTATCTTTCAGCCGGAATATTTGAAATGCGCGCTGGATAACCTGTTGGAAAAGGAACATGTGGATTATTTTTTACATACGGTGCTGATCGGGGCAGAGACTGTGGAGAATACGATCCGGACGATTCAGTGTGCGGATGATGAAGGCCTGTTTACCGTTTCAGCAAAGGCATTCGTGGATGCAACTGGAGACGCAAATCTGTCCAGACTTGCGGGTGCGAAGCTCATATGGGGAACCGATGGCGGACATCCGCAGGCAGCGACGCTGACCTTCCGGCTGAGCGGTGTGGCAGCGGATGTGGATCTGTCACCGGCGGCGGTTGAGCGGGCAGTGGTGAGAGCGAAGGCAGAAGGGATCAGAAACCTTACCAGAGAAAAAGGATTTATTCTCAAAATGGAAAATTCTGGGATCGTCCATGTACTTCTTCCGAGCATTATTCCGGAAGGACTTTCAGCGGAAGAGATGACACGGATGGAGAGGGAGACGAGGAAACAGGTGCTCGGGTATATCCAGGCGTTGAGAACTTATATGCCGGGAATGGAGCACAGTGAGCTGGCGGTGATCGGACCATCGATCGGTTTTCGGGAGACGAGAAAGCTGGTGGGAAAGGAGACGATCACGGCGGACGACGTGATCTCCGGGAGAAAGCGCCCGGACGGTGTGGCCCGGGGCGGATGGAAACCGGAGATTCACAGGGATGTCAACAAGATGGCGACTTATATGGAAGTGAAGTCGGGAAGCTATTTTGACATTCCTCTCGGGGCACTTCAGTCGGAGAATGTGAAAAATCTGTTTGGGGCAGGGAGAATGATCTCGGCGGATGAGGCGGCATTTGCGGCTGTGCGTGTTATGGGAACATGCTTTGCGACCGGGCATGCAGCAGGCGTCGGGGCGGCGTGTCTGGCGGTGGATGAAAGAGCGGAGATCGAGCATGTCAGGGAAATATTGAAGGAGCAGAATGCTTTGGTATAAATATTCAGAAATTGCAGTGAAATAATATGGCAGCCGTTCTATTGGTGGAAAAGAGAACTAAGCAATTGAAGCAGTTGAAATACAAAAAGGACCTGCGAGCGTCAGGTCCTTTTTGTAAATAGTTTATCCGATCTCCGGATCCGTAGGATCCCAATCCTGACCTTCCGGAATCTTCTCGGCTTCCGGTCTGTCAAACGGTGCTGGAAGATTGTCGCCTACGGTGACGACAGTGCCGGACGGGCAGTGGTCGTAGATCCATTTGCAGTCGGCAACGGTCATGCGGATGCAGCCGTGGGAGGCAGGAGCGCCGAGTTTGTTGTATTCCTCAGCGGTAATGTTGTGAATGCTTGTGGTCTTTCCCGGGACGCTGTGGAAGAGGATGTTGGTGTTGCCGAGTCTTGTACAATATTGACCGTATGTGGACTCGACGAGGGCATGCCATCGGTATTTGCGTGTGGTTTTAAAGGTTCCCGTTGGAGTCTGGGAATTTTCTTTTCCCGGGGAACAGATAAAGGTCCGGTAAGGAATGATATATCCGTTTCCATCATCCGGGGCATATACGGTTACCTGGCAGCGGGCACGGTCCACAACGATCTGGAAAGACTGTGCAGAGAGGATGCCCTCAAGGTTCTGGACCAGCGTGCAAGCATTCTCATCGAAGTAGAATTTGTATCCGTCAATATACTGCCATCCCTTGACGGCATGACCCGCAGCGTCGAAATAGTACCAGCTTCCGTCCGAGCTTCTCCAGGCGTTCGCAGCGAGCTCGCCGCCCTCGTCGCGGTAGATAAGCCCGCCTTCCTGTTCATGAAGTCCGGTTGGAAGGTCCTGCACCGGCGTTTCACGTTTCTGTACCTGTCCACTTACGGTCCAGAATCCGTCGGAATTTACCTGGAAACCGTCTGGTGTTCTTGTGTCCGCCATCATAAAGCCGTTTTTATCGAAATAATAGCATTCCTCCAAGCCGTCCTGATCTCCGTCGATCCAGTACCAGCCGTCGGCGGCGCTTGTATTGTCATCGGTATAGTATTTCCACTGGTTCGGTCCGCCCTCGTTGGACCATGTTCCGGCATAGGCTATAGCCGGATTCGCGAGCATGACCGCAAAAACAGTCCCGAGACCTGCGTAAAGTGCATTTCTTGATTTCTGATTCATGATCTGATTCTCCAAAGTTTTCTTCCTACCTATTGTAGGTACATTCTGTCGAAAAGGCAATCATTTTTTTCGACAAACTTTGCGTTTCAACAGAGTGTCGGACGAAAAAAGAACCGCTCGTCTGTCGCAGGACATCCTACTGGCAGACGGCGGTCTTTGCAATCTAGGAATTACCCAATTTTCTTATCTTCCTGCACCGGCTCACAGGTAAGTCCGATGCCGAGCTTCTTAAAGACATTCTTATCTACATTGGACAGCATAACTGTTGTGTGTACCTGGCAACCGCGGAGCTTCGGGAGCTGTTCTAAAGCGATCCTTGCGTTCTCGTCGGTAGCAGCACAGGTGGAGAGGGCGATGAGCACCTCATCGGTGTGCAGTCTCGGGTTGCCGCTGCCGAGGTAACGGACCTTTAATTCCTGGATCGGAGCGATGGACTCCGGGGAGATCAGGTCGATGGAGTGGTCGATTCCGCCCAGCTCCTTCACTGCGTTTAAGAGAACGGCAGCGGAAGCGCCGAGGAGCTCCTTTGTCTTACCGAGAACGATCTTTCCGTCCGGGAGTTCCAGGGCAGCAGCCGGGGCATCTGTCTCTTTCGCAAGATTTACAGCGGCAGGAACAACAACGCGGTCCTTCGGGGAGATCTTTGCCTGCTTCATGATCAGTTCGATCTTGTATGCCTCGTTCTGGCAGGAATCATCTTTTACGACCTTCTCAAGAGCCTGGTAGTAGCGGCGGATGATCTCCTGGCAGGAAGCCTCGCGGCATGCCTCGTCATCGAAGATGCAGAGACCGGCCATGTTGACACCCATATCGGTCGGGGATTTGTACGGGCATTCGCCGAAGATTCCCTCAAAGATGGCGCTGAGCACAGGATAGATTTCAACGTCGCGGTTGTAGTTGACGGTGGTCTTTCCGTAAGCCTCGAGATGGAACGGGTCGATCATGTTCACATCGTTCAAGTCTGCAGTTGCGGCCTCGTAAGCTAAGTTTACCGGGTGCTTTAACGGCAGGTTCCAGATCGGGAATGTCTCGAATTTCGCGTATCCGGCCTTTACGCCGCGCTTATTTTCGTGGTACAGCTGGGAAAGGCAGGTCGCCATCTTTCCGCTTCCCGGCCCCGGAGCTGTAACGACAACGAGTGGACGTGTCGTCTCGATATAGTCATTCTTTCCGTAACCTTCATCGCTGACGATAAGCGGAATGTTGCTCGGATAGCCGTCGATCTCATAGTGGCGGTATACCTTAAGGCCAAGCTTCTCCAGCTTGTGTTTGAACTGCTGGATCGCCGGTGTGTCAACGTAGCGGGTAATTACGACACTGCTGACATAGAGTCCGCGGTCGGTGAATACATGGATCAGGCGCAGCACATCCAGATCGTATGTAATGCCCAGATCGTAGCGGACCTTGTTCTTTGTGATATCAGCGGCATTGATGGCGATGACGATCTCTGCCTGGTCAGCCAGCTGCATGAGCATGCGGAGCTTGCTGTCCGGCTCGAAGCCCGGAAGTACACGGGATGCATGGTAATCATCGTACAGCTTGCCGCCAAATTCCAGATATAATTTATCGCCGAATTTGCTGATCCTCTCGCGGATATGGTCAGACTGCATGGCGAGGTATTTGTCGTTGTCGAAACCCTGCTTGATCATTTGTTTTTCTCCTCTTAATAGTCATATTAAATGAAAATGAGCCGGTCTGGAGTTTCCAGGAAAGACATCCGGCTGAAACAGCTGTGGGGCAGACATCCGGATCATTTTCAAAAAGTTTTCGTACCTGCGGCTTTTGGCAGCCGTTCGTACCTATCTATCTATTATCCATCAAAAACCTCATTTTGAACAGTAGTTTTTTAATTTTTCTTTCCCAAATCCATATACTTATGATATTATGGTGGTAACTTGAGTTCTTATCTCCTGGCAGATGATGAAATAAACTGCAGGAAAACTTAATGGCAGTAGTGACGGAGAAAAATCAGTATTCCCTGTTGACAAGGAATCAATAAATGTGCCAGTCTCCGTGAAATTACTGACTGTGGATTGAAATAAAGGATGAGCGAACATGAAAAAAATGCTATTTGCGTTCTCCATGGCGGGTCTGTTCCTGTTATCGGCATGCAGCAGACCGGCGGCGGAGGAGACTGAGACAGCAGGGACAACAGCCGGGGCGGAGAGCACCCAGGAGACCAGCGGTGTCCTGGTGATCGAGGATGCTGGGGAAGATAAAAATAAGACGATCTCCGTGCGGATCGTGGACTCCTCGAACCCGGCGCTTCCGGGGCGCGAGGCGAAGAAGGTCCGCGGCATCTACATTACGGGGCCGGTGGCCGGAAATGAGGAAGTCTTAAACGGTGTTCTGGACGGGGCCCTGACTGCGGGAATCAACGCGGTGGTCATAGACTTTAAGGAGGATCAGGGACGGATCACATGTCCGGTGGATGCGGCGACAGTGAACGAGATCGGTGCCAGTATCCCGTATGTACGGGACATGAAAAGCCTGATCGAGAGCCTCAAGAAGAGGGATCTCTATGTGATCGCGCGAGTCGCGGCCTTCAGGGATTCCTATCTCGCGGAGAAGAAACCGGAGTGGAGCCTGAAACTGCCGGACGGAAGCCTGTACCAGGACCGCCAGGGAATGTACTGGGTGGATCCGTACCGCCAGGAGGTCTGGGATTATCTTCTGGAAGTCGGAACGGAGGCAAAAGATCTCGGCTTTGATGAGGTCCAGTTCGACTATCTGAGATTCCCGAACGAGGCGTCGGCAGGTCAGGTCGTCTACGACGAAGCAGTGATCCGGGGGCGTTCCAAGACGGATACGATCCTGGAGTGTACCAATTATTTATATGAAAATCTCGCGTCCCAGGGACTTTTCGTCTCTGCGGATGTGTTCGGCACGATCATCGGAAGCGGCGTGGATTCCACTGCCGTCGGACAGAATTATACGGAGATGGCGAAGATTCTCGACTATATCTGCCCGATGATCTACCCGTCCCACTACAGCTCTGGAAACTTCGGGCTGGAACACCCGGATACGGAACCGTATAAAACGATCTTCGGGGCGCTTCAGAAGTCTGGAAAGGTCCTGCTGGATGCGTCGAGAGCCGACAACCATGAGAGCCGCCAGGCGATCGTCCGCCCGTGGCTTCAGGACTTCACAGCCACATATCTCGGGGAAGGAAATTATATCACCTACGGTGATGCTGAGGTCGCGGAGGAAGTCCGCGCCGTCCAGGATGCCGGATACGAGGAGTGGATGCTGTGGAGCGCGGCGAATAAGTACCATTTAGAGGGACTTTCCGGGGACGGAAGCAGTGCAGCGGCAGCGGAAGTTTCGGGCGAAGGCGAAGCCAGTTCGGATGGTGGAGAAACATCTGCCGAGACAGAGCCCGAAACAGCTCAACAGTAAAAATGGAGAACAAAATGAATCAGATTCGTAAAACACCAGTGCCGGGAGAATTCTACCGGCACTTTAAAAATAAGTTATATCAGATCATCGCGGTTGCGACCCACTCAGAGACCGGGGAAGAAATGGTAGTCTACCAGGCTCTCTACGGGGACTTCAAGATCTGGGTGCGTCCGCTTGACATGTTTTTAGAGGAAGTCGACCGGGAGAAATACCCGGATGCGGTGCAGAAGTATCGGTTTGAGAGAGTACGGCTTGTAAAGCCACAGAATGCGGAAAATTCCGCTCAGAATGCAGCTCAGCCAGTGCGGCAGGCACCAGCAGAACAGAAGCCGTCGGCAGACAGCGACAGCAGCGCCAAAAACACCACCGCCCAGGCCCCAGATGAAGACCAGCCCGTCAACCAGGAGCTCCTGGACTTCTTCGATGCCATGGACGAAAAAAACTATGATCTGATGCTGGAATGCCTGACAAAGCTCCAGACCCATGCAACCCAGAAAGAACTGGATGATATCTGCATGGTTCTGGACATCCATCCGCCGGTGGGCTGCGATGATGTTGGATCCCAGATCATGTTCATCAAGCGCCACCTTGCGATGATCAGAAAGTTTGACGGGGAGAGATTGCGTTGACAGAGAATGATATTCCTTTCAATATTGAAGAAGAATTAAAAAAACTCCCAGCATCGCCGGGAGTTTATCTCATGCATGATAAGCACGATGAGATCATATATGTAGGAAAAGCCATAAGCTTGAAGAACCGTGTGCGCCAGTATTTCCAGAGCAGCCGGAACAAGACGGCCAAGATTGAGAAGATGGTATCCAGGATCGCGAGATTCGAGTATATCATCACGGACTCCGAGCTGGAGGCCCTGGTTTTAGAGTGCAACCTCATCAAGGAACACCGCCCGCGGTACAACACGATGTTAAAGGATGACAAGACATATCCCTACATCAAGGTCACTACGGACGAGCCGTTCCCGAGAGTCCTGTTCTCCAGAACCATGAAAAAGGACAAATGCCGGTATTTCGGACCATATACCAGCGCCGGAGCGGTGAAGGACACCATCGACCTGATCCACAAGCTCTGGAAGCTCCGGACATGCAGCAGGAATCTTCCGAAGGACATCGGAAAGGAACGTCCGTGCCTGAACTACCACATCAAACAGTGCTCAGGGCCGTGCCAGGGCTATATTTCCGAGGTGGAATATAAGAAATCTGTCTCCGAGGTCATCGAATTTCTGGACGGAAAGTACACTCCGGTGCTGACGATGCTGGAGGAAAAGATGATGGCGGCCTCCGACGCGATGGAGTACGAGCAGGCTATCGAGTACCGGGAACTCTTAAACAGCGTGAAGCAGGTCGCCCAGAAGCAGAAGATCACGAGCCATAGCATGGAAGACCGGGATGTGATTGCCATGGCGAGGGACGACGCGGACGCTGTGGTGCAGGTATTCTTTGTCCGGGATGGAAAGATGATCGGCCGGGAACATTTCCGTGTCTCCGCATCCACGGCAGACAACAATTACCAGATCATCGGAAGCTTTGTAAAACAGTTCTACGCGGGAACTCCATTTATCCCGAGAGAGATATGGGTGCAGGAAAAATTTCCGGAGATGGATCTCATCGCAGAGTGGCTCACGAAACGCCGCGGTCAGGCGGTAAAATTCCTGATCCCGAAAAAAGGCCAGAAAGAGCGACTGGTGGAGCTTGCGCAGAAGAACGCGAAGCTTGTGCTTGACCAGGATAAGGATAAGATCAAGAGAGAAGAACTCCGGACCATCGGCGCCATGAACCAGGTGGGAGACTGGCTGGGGCTGGAAAAAGTCCGCAGGATGGAGGCCTACGATATCTCCAATATCAGCGGTTTCGAGTCCGTTGGTTCCATGGTAGTCTTCGAGGACGGACGTCCGAAGCGGAACGATTACCGGAAATTTAAAATAAAGACCGTCCAGGGACCCAACGATTACGCGTCCATGGAAGAGGTGCTGACCCGCCGGTTCACCCATGGCATGGAGGAGCTGGAAGAGGAGCGAAAGAACCAGGAAGACGGGGCGGAAGCGCCGGATGGAAGCTTCGGAAGCTTTACGCGGTTCCCAGACCTGATCCTCATGGACGGCGGCCGCGGACAGGTGAACATCGCGCTGAGTGTGCTGAGCGAACTGAAGCTTAACATTCCGGTCTGCGGCATGGTAAAGGATGACAATCACCGGACCAGGGGACTCTACTATAATAATGTTGAGATCCCCATCGACCGCCATTCCGAGGGCTTCAAGCTCGTGACGAGAATCCAGGATGAGGCACACCGGTTCGCCATCGAGTACCACAGAAGTCTGCGAAGCAAGGCACAGGTACACTCAGTCCTCGACGATATCGAGGGCATCGGACCGGCGAGAAGAAAAGCATTGATGCGCCGGTTCAAGTCCCTGGAGGCGGTGCGTGATGCAACCTTGGAGGAGCTTGAGAGCACGGAGGGCATGAATAAGCGGGCGGCGGAGAGCGTCTACGCCTATTTCCGCGAGAAGGACCGTGCGCCGGAGATCACGGAGTAAATGCACGGGATGAAGCAGGAAAATCTCGTGACATTCGGCCTGTGATATGATAGGATGGAGATAACTGTGCGCAGAGCTGTAAATTTATATCAGAAGCGATGCCGACAGGATATAAGATAAAAAGAACAGTATTGTAACTGTTCAGTAGGTCTGCGCACTTGCTGCGCTGACCGTAAGAAAACATAGGCTGGAGGACAAAAATCCCATCAGCGAAGCTGATCTTGAATGGATTTTTGCGTGTAACTATGAAGGTACTGAATAGTTACACAGTATTTTAAATCGATAGAATAGCTGCGAATTGTTCCGAAGAACTGCCGCCATGATTCGAGGCAGCGGCCAGATACAGGAAAGGAGAACTATGCCATGTACGGAGTTACAATAGCTGAATTAATAGAAAAAATGGATTTCAAAAACCTGACCCCGGAGCTGGACTGCGAGAAGATCGTTGTCTCCCACCCGGACGTGAACCGTCCGGCGCTTCAGCTCACCGGATTCTACGCACATTTTGACAATGAGCGTGTACAGATGATCGGAAACGTGGAGATCGCGTACCTCTCCGGGCTCACAAGAGAGCGTCGGATCGCCATGTATGACAAGCTGATCTCCAGCAAGATCCCATGTCTCGTGTTCTGCAGAAACCAGACCCCGGAGCCGGAGGTCGCAGAACTCTGCAGTCATTACGGTGTTCCGTGCCTGCTCTCCGCGAAGCCGACATCCGATACCATGGCGGAAGTCATCCGCTGGCTGAAGGCAAAACTTGCCCCGTGCATCAGCATTCACGGCGTTCTCGTCGATGTGTTCGGCGAAGGCGTTCTGATCACAGGCGAGAGCGGAATCGGTAAGAGCGAGGCCGCCCTGGAGCTCATCAAGCGTGGACACCGTCTCGTAAGTGATGACGTTGTGGAGATTCGCAAGGTCAGCGATGAGACTCTCGTCGGTTCCGCCCCGGATATCACAAGATATCTCATCGAGGTGCGCGGGATCGGCATCATCGACGTGAAGACCCTGTTCGGTGTCGAGAGTGTAAAAGATACCCAGTCCATCGACATGGTCATCAAGCTCGAAGAGTGGGATAAGGATAAGGAATACGACCGTCTCGGACTTGAGGACCAGTACACGGAGTTCCTTGGAAATAAAGTTGTCTGCCACAACATTCCGGTCCGTCCGGGACGTAATCTGGCAGTTATCGTAGAGTCCGCGGCGGTCAACTACCGTCAGAAGAAGATGGGCTACAACGCGGCCCAGGAGCTCTACAACCGCGTGCAGGCGAATATCGCTAAAAGAGGCGAATAAAAAGGAGAAACATTCATGGAAATCAGAACAAATGAGCTGATGGCGCGGCACACATCATTCCGCGTCGGCGGCCCGGCAGACCGGTTCATGATTCCGGAATCAGAGACAGAACTCCGCGAGGCGGTCCTGGACTGTAAAAAGTCAGGACAGCCCTGGTACATGATCGGCAACGGAAGCAATCTCCTCGTGGGAGATAAAGGTTTCCGTGGCACGATCATCAGCACAGAGCGTCTCGCTGAATTAGAAGTTCAGAAAAACGAAAACATTATCATCGCCGGGGCAGGCGTGATGCTCTCAAAGCTTGCGAATACGGCGGCGAGAGAGGAACTCACCGGCCTGGAGTTCGCGGCGGGAATCCCGGGAACCGTCGGCGGTGCGGTCATGATGAATGCGGGCGCTTACGGATCCGAGATGAAGAACGTACTCCTGTGGGCAGATGTGATGGACCAGGACGGAAATGTGAAGCTGATGAAAAACGAGGAGCTGGAGTTGGGATATAGAACGAGCTGTCTGGAGCGCCTGGGACTTTTCACAGTCCGCGCGGCATTCAAGCTGACACCTGGCGATCCGGAGGTGATCCGGTCGCAGATGGAAGAACTGGCAAGAAAGAGAAAAGAGAAGCAGCCGTTAGAATACCCGAGCGCCGGAAGCACTTTCAAGCGCCCGGAAGGACATTTCGCCGGAAAACTGATCGAGGATGCCGGTTTAAAGGGATTTTCCGTCGGCGGAGCCGCGGTCTCCGAGAAACACGCCGGATTCGTGATCAATAAGGATCATGGAACGGCGGCGGATATTTTGGGACTTTGCAATGAGGTAAAACGCCGGGTAAAGGAGAGTTCCGGGGTAGATCTCGAGCTGGAAGTAAAACTCTTAGGTGAATTTTAAAGGTGCACAATACAGGGAGGAATTCTCGTTGAGACTTGTAATCGTGACAGGTATGTCGGGCGCAGGAAAGACCACGGCATTAAAAACACTGGAAGACATGGGCTTCTATTGTGCCGACAACCTGCCGGTCCTTTTAATTGAAAAATTTGCGGAGCTGGTCATGAACGGACAGAGCGAAAAGCAGGACATCGCCCTGGGTGTGGATGTCCGAAGCGGTGAGGAGCTGCCGTATCTGGAGATTATCATCCGGAAATGGAGAGAAAATAAATACCCGTTCTCGATCCTGTTCCTGGATTCCTCCGATGAAGTTCTTATCAAGCGCTTCAAGGAGACGAGACGCAGCCATCCGCTCTCAAGAAACGGCCGCGTGGAAAAGGGAATCGAGCTGGAGCGGGAGAAGCTCGCCTTTTTAAAAAAAGAGGCGGACCAGGTCATCGACACCAGCAGACTTCTGACAAAAGAACTGCGCCATGAGCTGGAAAATCTCTACAGCGAAGCGGATGGATGCAGCAGCATGTTCATCACAGTCGTGAGTTTCGGTTTCAAGTATGGGATCCCGGCGGATGCCGACCTGGTGTTTGACGTGCGCTTCCTCCCGAATCCCTACTATGTGGAGGAACTCCGGTTCCATACGGGAACGGAGCAGGCGGTACAGGACTATGTGATGCAGGGTGGTACCGGGGAAGAGTTCTTAAAGAAACTGAATGATCTTCTGGAATTCGTGATTCCGAAATATGAACAGGAAGGAAAAACGCAGCTCGTGATCGCGATCGGATGCACCGGCGGACGCCATCGTTCAGTGACGATCGCAGGAGAAGTATTTAAGCGTCTGACGGAGTCCGGGCGGTACGAGATCCGGCTGGAACACAGGGACGCGGGGAAGGATGGAGGAAAGTAAGTATGTCTTTTTCTTCCAGGATCAAGGAAGAGCTTTCCAGGCATATGAGTCCGGCAAGGCATTGCCAGATCGCCGAAATTGCGGCGATTTTAAGCCTTTGCGGACGGATCCAGATTTCCGGGGACGATCATTACAGCATCAAGATCCACACGGAAAATGTGACAGTTGCCAGAAAGTGCTTTACATTATTGAGAAAAACATTTAATATAGAAACTGATATCTCTATACGGCGGAATGCGCACCTGGGAAAAAACAGGATCTATTCAGTCTGTGTGAAACAGCATGAGGATGCACTCCGCGTATTGAAAGCCACAAAACTTCTTACGGAGGACGGAGAGATCGGAGAGAATCTTTCCGTTGTGGGAAATGTGGTCGTACAGAACCCCTGCTGCCGCAGGGCATTTCTGCGCGGCGCTTTTCTTGCATCCGGCTCCATCAGTGATCCGGAGAAGTTTTACCATTTTGAGATCGTCTGCGCGACAGATGCGAAAGCCCGCCAGATCCAGTCCATTATGGCAACGTTTGACATTGATGCAAAAATTGTCATCCGCAAACGCTATTATGTGGTATATATTAAAGAGGGGAGCCAGATCGTGGATATCCTGAATGTGATGGAGGCCCATCTGTCACTGATGGAACTGGAGAACATCCGCATCCTGAAAGAGATGCGCGGAAATGTCAACCGCCAGGTCAACTGCGAGACGGCAAACATCAACAAAACAGTGTCAGCCGCTGTGAAGCAGATCGAGGATATCGAGTTTATCCGCGACACGGTAGGCTTTGAAAGTCTTCCAGATGGTCTTGCGCAGATTGCAAAGGCAAGACTTTTAAAACCGGAAGCGACGCTGAAGGAACTGGGCGAAGACCTGGAACCGCCGGTTGGAAAATCGGGTGTCAACCATCGATTGAGGAAGCTTGGTGAGATGGCGGAGAAACTGCGGGAACAGGGAACCGAAACGTGAATGGAGACTAGTAAGCGCCATTCTTTGTGCAATTGAGGAGGATTATTATGACAAAACGTACGGTGACTATCGAACTTGCTTCTGGTCTGGAGGCTCGACCGATTGCGATGTTAGTGCAGCTTGCAAGCAGCTATGAGAGTACAATTTACGTCCAGAGCGACAACAAAAAGATCAATGCCAAGAGCATCATGGGCATGATGACACTTGATCTTCCGGTCGGCGAGCAGGTGGTCGTGACAGCGGACGGAGTGGACGAAGAGAAAGCAGTAAACGATATTGAAAAATATCTTAGCAACAACTAAGAAATAAGTCAGGACATGCGCAGATTTGCGCCGGAAAGCGTGTTGCAGGCTCGCTTGCATAAGCGCTTTCTGGTGCGAGGCTGCATACGGACAACGTCCGGGCTTCTTATTCGCCTGTAAGGCGGACAAGAAGAGGCATGTCTGTATATAGCGACATTACGGGACTGCCGCCTTTCGGGGTGACAGTCCTTTTGCAATTGATGATAAAAAATACGGAGGAGACAGATGGCATTTACACACTTGCATGTCCATACAGAGTACAGTCTTTTAGACGGATCCAGTAAAATCGGAGAGCTGGCGGCGCGGGCAAAAGAGCTTGGCATGGACAGCATGGCGATCACCGATCACGGTGTCATGTACGGGGTGATCGATTTTTACCGGGCAGCCCGTGCGGCCGGGGTCAAACCGATCATCGGCTGCGAGGTGTATGTCTCCCCGGGCTCAAGATTTGACCGCGAGACTGTACACGGCGAGGACCGTTACTACCATCTGGTCCTTCTCGCGGAAAACAATACAGGATACCAGAACCTGATGAAGATCGTCTCCAAAGGCTTTGTGGATGGCTTCTATTATAAACCGAGGATCGACGAGGAGGTCATGCGGGAGTACCACGAGGGAATCATCGCTTTAAGCGCCTGCCTTGCCGGAGAAGTCCCGAGATATCTGGAGAAAGGTCTCTATGAGGACGCAAAGGCGGCTGCAAAACGCCATCTGGAGATCTTCGGCGAGGGCAATTATTTCCTTGAACTTCAGGATCATGGGATCCCGATGCAGCGCCAGGTAAACCAGGGGATCATGCGACTCTCAAAAGAATTAAATATCCCGCTTGTGGCGACAAACGACTGCCACTATATCAACGCCGAGGACTGGGAGGCCCATGATATCCTGCTCTGCATCCAGACAGGAAAAAAGGTCTCTGACGAGAACCGTATGCGCTACGAGGGCGGACAGTACTATGTGAAGTCCGAGGAGGAGATGCGCAAGCTTTTCCCATACGCCCCGGAAGCCATCGAGAACACCCATAAGATCGCGGAGCGCTGTAACGTGGAGATCGAGTTTGGTGTTACAAAACTCCCGAGATTCGATGTGCCGGAGGGCTACGATTCCTGGGGCTATTTAAACCATCTCTGCGACGAAGGTTTCGCGATGCGGTACCCGAATGATGATGGGACGCTCCGCGCCCGCCTGGATTATGAACTCGGAACCATCAAGAGCATGGGCTACGTGGACTACTTCCTGATCGTGTGGGATTTCATCAACTTCGCGAAATCCCATGGGATCGCTGTGGGACCGGGGCGGGGGTCTGCGGCGGGAAGTATCGTGGCGTACTGCTTAAAAATCACAGATATCGATCCGATCCGGTACCAGCTCCTCTTTGAGCGTTTTCTGAACCCGGAACGAGTATCCATGCCCGATATCGACGTGGATTTCTGCTACGAGCGCCGTCAGGAAGTTATCGACTACGTTGTGGAAAAGTACGGGAAGGATCAGGTGGCCCAGATCGTCACTTTCGGTACCCTGGCGGCCCGCGGCGTGATCCGCGATGTGGGGCGCGTCATGGACCTGCCCTACAGCCTCTGCGACCAGGTATCGAAGATGGTCCCGGCGGAATTAAATATCACGTTGGACCTGGCACTCAGGAAAAACCCGGAATTAAAGGCGCTATATGATTCAGATGAGCAGGTAAGAAAGCTCATCGACATGTCAAAGCGACTGGAAGGACTCCCGCGCCACACCTCCATGCACGCGGCGGGCGTCGTGATCTCCAGGACCTCCATTGACGAGTATGTCCCGTTATCGAGAGGTGCCGACGGCACCATCGTGACCCAGTTTACGATGACGACGCTGGAAGAACTGGGCCTTTTAAAGATGGACTTTCTGGGACTCCGCACACTCACTGTCATCCAGGACGCGGTGAAGATGATCGAAAAGAACTGCGGTGTGAAGCTCGATCTCGAGCACATCGATTATGATGATAAAAAGGTCATGGATTCTCTCGGAACAGGAAAGAACGAGGGCGTGTTCCAGCTGGAAAGCGGCGGCTTCAAGACCTTCATGAAGGAATTGAAGCCGACTACCCTGGAGGATATCATAGCCGGAATCTCCCTGTACCGTCCGGGTCCAATGGACTTTATTCCGAAATATTTAAAGGGAAAGAATGACCCGGAATCCATCACCTACACCTGCCCGCAGCTGGAGCCGATCTTAAAGCCGACCTACGGCTGTATCGTCTACCAGGAGCAGGTCATGCAGATCGTCCGAGATCTCGCCGGATATACCCTCGGCCGAAGCGACCTTGTGCGCCGTGCCATGTCGAAGAAAAAGGCGGCGGTCATGGCGAAGGAGCGCCAGAACTTTGTTTACGGAAATGAGGAAGAGGGCGTAAAGGGCTGTATCGCCAACGGGATCGACGAGAAGACGGCAAACCAGATTTACGATGACATGACGGACTTCGCAAAGTACGCCTTCAACAAGTCCCATGCGGCGGCCTATGCGGTGGTTGCATATCAGACCGCGTTTTTAAAATATTATTATCCAAAGGAATTCATGGCGGCGCTCATGACCTCCGTGATGGACAACACCACGAAGGTCTCCGAGTACATTCTCGCCTGCCGGAACATGGGAATCCCGATCCTGCCGCCGGATATCAACGAGGGATACAGCGGCTTCTCCGTATCCGGAAACGGTATCCGTTACGGACTTTCCGCCATCAAGAGTGTGGGCCGGGCCGTGGTGGACGTGATCATCGCCGAGCGTGAGAGCGGCGGTCTCTTCAAAAACCTCGATGATTTTGTGTCCAGAATGTCCAACAAGGAAGTCAATAAGAGAACGCTGGAGAGCTTCATTAAATCTGGTGCCCTGGACACACTTCCGGGAACGAGAAAGCAGAAGCTTATCGTCTCCGGTGACCTTCTGGAGAGCAAGTCAAAAGAGAAAAAGACGGTCATGGAAGGTCAGATGAGCTTCTTTGACATCGCCCCGGAGGAGGAAAAGGACAACTTCCATATCACGTTCCCGGATGTGGGCGAGTATGACAAGCAGACACTTCTGGCATTCGAGAAGGAGACCATCGGCATCTATGTCAGCGGTCATCCGATGGAGGAATACCGGGAACTCTGGGAGAAAAATGTGACGGCGAGAACTTCCGATTTCGTTGTGGATGAGGTCGGAAAGACCATTGTGGAGGATAATTCCAATGTGGTCATCGGCGGAATGATCACGTCGAAAAAGGTGAAGACTACAAAGACGAACCAGCTCATGGCATTCATCACCGTTGAGGATCTTGTGGGCACGGTGGAAGTTCTCGTGTTCCCGAAGATCTACGAGAAGAACCGTCAGGCGTTCACCGAGGAAAACAAGGTGTTTATCCGCGGCCGGGCGTCCATCGGTGATGACCCGGTAGGAAAGCTGATCTGCGAGGAAGTGATCCCGTTCACCGATATCCCGAATGAGCTTTGGCTTCAGTTCGAAAATCAGGCATTCTACGCGAGCCACATCGACGATGTCATGGCGGCACTCCGTGATTCCGACGGAAAAGACCGGGTCATTATGTATTTAAAAGAAGAACGGAAAATGCGCAGACTTTCCGAAAACTGGGCAGTCCTCGCAGGGCCGGATCTTCTGAACCGCCTGTATAAGATCCTTGGTGAAAAAAATGTCAAAGTTGTGCAAAAGGTCATTGAAAAGAAGGGCAAAGTGTATTAAAATGTAACTGTTTGGTAGGTCTGTGCATTCACTGCGCTGACCGTAAGAGAACATTGGCTGGAAGGCAAAAATCCCATCGGCGAAGTCGATCCGGAATGGATTTTTGCATGTGACTGCGAAAAAACTGAGCAGTTACATTAAAATAAGGACGTGTACGGCGAATGATTGACAGAATTTTTTTATGGAGGAAACCCATATGTCAAAGAAAGAAGTCAGAACGATCGGAGTATTGACCAGCGGCGGAGATGCCCCTGGAATGAATGCGGCAATCCGTGCGGTTGTAAGAACCGCTATCAATAAAGGCCTGAAGGTAAAAGGAATCATGCGTGGCTACGCCGGACTCCTTCAGGAAGAAATCGTAGATATGGACAGCGTCAGCGTTGCGGACACGATCAACCGCGGCGGTACGATCCTTTACACAGCCCGCTGTGAGGAGTTCACAACTGAGGAAGGCCAGAAGCGTGGCGCTGAGGTATGTAAGAAACATGGTATCGATGGTATCGTTGTGATCGGAGGAGACGGTTCCTTCCGCGGTGCCGGAAAGCTTTCCGCTCTCGGAATCAACACGATCGGTCTTCCGGGAACCATTGACCTTGATATCGCCTGTACCGACTATACGATCGGTTTCGATACCGCTGTAAACACAGCGATGGAAGCCATCGATAAAGTTCGTGATACTTCCACCTCCCACGAGCGCTGCAGTATCATCGAGGTTATGGGAAGAAATGCCGGATATATCGCTCTCTGGTGCGGTATTGCCAACGGCGCGGAGGATATTCTCCTTCCGGAGCGCTACGACGGCAATGAGCAGTACCTGATCAACCGGATCATTGAGAACAGAAAGCGCGGCAAAAAGCATCACATCATCATCAACGCTGAAGGAATCGGACACTCCACTTCCATGGCAAGAAGGATCGAGGCGGCGACAGGTATCGAGACCCGTGCCACCATCATTGGCCACATCCAGCGAGGCGGTACACCGACCTGTAAGGACCGTGTTTACGCGTCCATCATGGGTGCGAGAGCTGCAGAGCTTCTGGCGGAAGGAAAGAGCAACCGTATCGTAGCCTACAAGGACGGCAAGTTCGTGGATTTCGACATCCAGGAGGCACTGAATATGAAGAAAGACATCCCGGAGGAGCAGTACGAAGTAAGCAAACTTCTCGTGCGCTAACTGCGTGGAAAGAACTGCTGTCCGTATGACCTGCGGCAGCAGCAGTAAAGGAGCAGGAACATGGGTATCAGAGAGGACGAAAAGATCGCCCCGCACTGTGAGTTTATTCATGTCCACGACAAGGTGGTAAAACGGGTGATGGACGTGATGCCGGAAGGCGAGGAGCTCCAGAATCTTGCGGAATTCTTTCGGGTATTCGGCGATTCCACAAGGATCCGTATTCTGTATGCACTCAGCCAGTCGGAGTTATGTGTGTGCGATATTGCAAGTCTTCTCGGAATGGGACAATCTGCGATCTCCCACCAGCTTCGGATCCTGAAGCAGATGCGCCTTGTCAAGTTCCGCAGGGAAGGAAAGAGCGTTCTCTACTCTCTTGCGGACGGTCACATCCAGACGATCCTCGCACAGGGGATGGAGCATATAGGAGAGAAAATATGAAATTCACGAAGATGCAGGGCATCGGAAATGATTATGTTTATGTAAACTGTCTTGAAGAGACTGTGGAAGATCCCTGCGGGACGGCAAAGATGGTCAGCGACCGCCATTTCGGAATCGGATCGGACGGATTGATTTTAATTAAGCCGTCAAGGGTTGCGGACTGCCAGATGGACATGTACAATCTGGATGGATCCCGGGGTGCCATGTGCGGAAATGGGATCCGCTGTGTCGGAAAATACGCCTATGACCACGGAATCGTGGATAAGACGGAGATCGACGTGGAGACTGCATCCGGAATCAAGCATCTGTCTATGAAATTAAAAGACGGCAAGGTAGAGCTTGTGACGGTGGATATGGGGCGTCCGGTGCAGACCTCCGAGATCGGGGAGCCGATCACGGTGGATGGAAAAGAGTACCGTTTTACCGGCGTGTCCATGGGAAATCCCCACGCGGTGGTATTTATGGATGGAATCAAGGATATGGAGATCGAAAAGATCGGCCCGTCCTTTGAAGTCCACGAAAAATTCCCGGACCGCACCAACACGGAATTCGTGGAGATCGTAGACCGCGGACATGTAAATATGCGTGTCTGGGAGCGTGGTTCCGGAGAGACGCTTGCCTGCGGAACAGGTGCCTGCGCGACGGCGGTCGCCTGCATCTTAAACGGTCTTACTGACGATGAAGTCCGCGTGACACTGCTCGGCGGCGACCTTCTGATCCGTTGGGACAGAGAAAAGGACACTGTATTTATGACAGGTCCGGCGGCGGAAGTGTTCCACGGGGAGATCTGAAATACCAGACTGACAGCAGCCGGGTGCCTTTAAAACAGTGCTGGATCCGTGAAAATACGGTCGGGCAGCATAGATAAAACATGAACGCAGGAATCGTTTGGTGGTCTGGATATCACAGATGTCTGCCGCAGGGATGCGGCGCGGCTGAACGGTTATCTGTATATAGATAAGGAGTTCCGGGCATATGACACAGCTAAATATACTTGAAAACCGGAACAAAGGAGATAATTATGGATCATATTGACAGGGAGATTCTGCAGATCCTGCAGCATAACGCGAGAGCGTCCTTGAAAATGATCGCGGAGAAGACATTCCTTTCTTCCCCGGCGGTTTCAGCAAGAATTGAAAAACTGGAAAAAGATGGAATCATCACATCCTACCAGGCACAGATCGATCCGATGAAGCTTGGATATCACATCCTCGCCTTCATCAACCTCAACGTGCTTCCGGAGGACAAGCAGAAATTCTATAACTACGCGGAAGGAATCCCGAACATCTTAGAGTGCAGCAGCGTTACCGGAGAATACTCCGTGATCATGAAGGTTGCCTTCGAGAGCACAATGCAGCTCGATAGCTTCCTCGGCCAGCTCCAGAAGTTCGGCAAGACCAGTACCCAGGTGGTATTCGCCACCCATGTAGGTCCACGAGGCGTGCAGGTACAGGAATAGGAATACATACGAAAAATAAAAAGGACATCTGAACGAGAGATACGAGGGTATTTCTGGTTCAGATGTCCTTTTTGCTGCAAAAACAGCGTTTTTTAATCTGCCGCAGGAATTTCCAACCAATTGTTGGATGGCCTGCGGCAGAGATATTTATAAGATCGCAACCAATGCCGACACGATCGGGATCGAGATCATGGGCAGCAGAGTGGAGATACAGATCCCTTTCGACACCAGGGTGACATCTTGGTTGTATTCCATACAGAGCATGGACACGTTTCCAGCAATAGGGCAGCCGGAGAGGATCGTGGAGATCTCTAAAAGTATGCGGTTCCTGATAAAGAATCTCAGGACGAGGAAGGTGATCACCGGGAGACCTTCGACTCAAAAGTCTTATCGATCACGCCGGATCGGTTGGCGAGATAGCCGGTGAGCATTAAGAGAAAGAGACTCACCATCTGGTTGAATACGATTAACATGGTGTAAAGAGATCCTTTCGTGTGATTGCCAGGGAAAGTTTTAAGACATGGATGGCGCAGGTCTGATGATACGGGAATATGATAAGGTATCCGATCATTCATTCAAAAAATCGCTGTGGATATCCGGACAGCGCAGATTTTGGACTCAATGATTGTATCATATCATAAAATTTATGAAAAAGGAGAATAATTTTGGCAAAGCAGAACAGTGTCATCATTGATCCGGGTCACGGCGGGAGTGATCCGGGGGCGGTATATGGGAACAGACGGGAGAAGGACGATACGCTGGCGTTGTCTTATGATATCGGAAATGCCCTGGAACGCCGGGGGGTCCGGGTGGAGTACACGAGAGTCGGCGATGTATACAACAGTCCATATGAGAAGGCGCAGATCGGGAACAGCTCCACGGCGGATCTGTTTTTGTCGATCCATCGGAATGCCATGGCGGTGCCGGGGTCTGCTTCCGGAACTCTGAGCCTGATCTTTGGGAGAGGTGGCGATGCGGAGACATTTGCGGAGAATATCAACAAAAAGCTTGCGGCGGTGGGCTGGAACGACCTTGGAATCAGTGAGAGGCCGAATCTTGTGGTCCTCAGGGATACAGCACTTCCGGCGGTTCTTGTGGAAGTTGGATTTATCGACAATGAGAAGGACAATGACTTCTTCGATGAGAACATGAGCCGGACCGCGGATGCCATCGCGGATGGGATCGTGCAGACATTTGCGGAGCTGGAAAAGCAGACGGCAGGCGAGGAGATGCCGGGCTTTTATATGGTTCAGACCGGGATCTATCGGGTAAGAGCCAACGCGGAGAGGGAAGTGGAGCACCTGAAATCCCAGGGATTCCCTGCGTTTATGACGTTTAAGGACGGACTTTATTATGTCCGCGCCGGGGCATTCCGGAATATGGAAAATGCAGTGCGGCAGGAGCAGGAACTTCGAAAGCTGGGATATCCGACATTGCTTGTAAAGACATGAGTTATATGCCTGTATTTTGTAATTGTGAAACTTACGAAGGAGCTGAAAAACAGCGAAAATATTATAAAAAAGACTTAAAATTTCAAACTATATATGGTAAAATACAGATAGAATAAAAAGCATTCCCATGATTTTTCCAGGTACATCTGCCGAGAGGCGGGAGGGGAAGAAGGAGGCATTTATGGCGGAGAATAAGAAATTTGTGATCACGGTCGGAAGACAGTATGGAAGCGGCGGAGCAGAGATGGCGAAACGTCTCGGCGAGCGCCTTGGACTTCATGTTTACGATAAGGAGATCTTAAAGATGACCTCCGAGGAGAGCGGGATCCGCGAGAGCTATTTCCACCTTGCCGATGAAAAAGCCGGAAATAAGCTGTTATACCGGATCATCCACTCTCTGATTCCGGAAAACGGAACCCCGTCTCTGGGATCTGACCTGATCTCATCTGACAACCTGTTCCGGTTCCAGTCATCGGTCATCCGGAAACTGGCTCAGGAAGAATCCTGTATTATTATCGGCCGCTGCGCCGACTATGTCCTCGACGGAACTGAAAACCTTGTCAGGCTCTTTGTGTATGCGGAGATCGAGGAGAGGATCAACAAAGTCCGTGAGAAAGGATACTTCCCGGAGGAAGATATCTTAAAGAATATTAAGCGGATCGACCGGGAGCGCCGCGACTATTACCGCTACTATACCGGAAAGAGCTGGGAGAATCTTGAGAACTATGATCTGATGATCAACACCACGAAACTTTCCTACGATGATATGGTGGAGTGCGTGGTAGACTACCTGAAAATGCGCGGGATTCTTGCAAAATAGAGGGAAATACGATAGAATATAGGCGGCTTATCCTTAAGCCGCCTTTTTCCGTTAACCGGAAATTTTGATGGAGCTTCCGGCTGATGAAAAAGGCACTACATACCAATCATGCACACCCGCGTGAAGATATGGATTGCCGCAGGCGTCCGCGCGAGGTTTGCCGGAAAGGAATTTACATGAAGATCACACGCCCGATCAGGGCCGTCCTCTTTGACATGGACGGCGTTATGGTAGACAGTGAATTTGTATATATGAAATACCTGCTGGAGTTCGCAAAAGAAAAGAACCCGGCGGTGACAATGGAAGACATCACCCCAATGGTAGGCCGCAGCAGACAGGATAGCTGGACTGTGATGGAACGGGCCGTGAATAACGGTGAGACCTGGGAAACACTGATCAAAGAGTGGGCCGAAAGAGACATTTACAGCCGGATCGATTATCGGAAGATCTTCCGCCCGGAGATGAAGACCACAGTGCAGGAATTAAAGCGCCGCGGCTATACAGTCGCGCTGGTATCCTCCACAGGTCCGAAGCTGATCTCGAGGATCGTGGAGGAGGTGGGCATGCGCCCGGAATTTGACCTGATCGTCAGTGGAAAGCAGTTTAAACAGAGCAAACCGAATCCGGAGATCTACCACTATACAGCGGATACTCTGGGAATCCGTGAGGACGAGTGCTTTGTCGTGGAGGATTCTACCGTGGGCATCGAGGCGGCATACCGCGCCGGAATGTCAATCGCCGGTTTGAAGGATGACCGGTTCGGATTCGACCAGAGTAAGGCGGATTACCATATCGATTCAATATCTGATATTTTGAGATACCTGTAATTTCTTCTAAAGCAGTTAAGCTTCAAAAATGCTAAAACCATGGACAGGTTATATAAAATGATGTTGGGGTCAAAAACATTTGCCCTCACAGTTACGCGCAAAAATCCATTCCAAATCGGCTGTGCCGATAAGATTTTTGCTATCTATTCTAAGTTTTCTTACGGTCAGCGTAGTAAATGCGCAGACCTACTGAACAGTTACAATCACACTATATGACAGGAAACGGAGCAAACATATATCATGGCAGAAAACAACAATAAACAGGAAAACATTATCCTCTGCGGCGCAAACTCATACCAGCAGAAATATTACTTCAACGAAAAATTCAAACTTCTTCCGGAAAACATCAAAAAGGAACTTCAGATCATGTGCGTCCTCTTTACTGAGGATGTGGGCGGCATCCTCTTCCTCGAATTCACCCCGGAAGGAAACCTCGAGTTCCGTGTGGAAGCGGAGGATCAGGATTATCTCTTCGATGAGATCGGAAGTGGACTTAAGATCCGCCAGTACCAGAGAGAAAAGAAGGAACTTTTAGAATCTCTGGAGTTATTCTACCGTGTGGTATTTCTCGGCGGCAAGCTGGAAGACCAGCTGGAAAAAGAGGGAGAATAACACCGGTATCGGAGGAAACGATATGAGAAGAGCAGGCTGGAAATGCATACGAAACAAAATAAGCATCTGTGCGGGATATGTTTATAAGGGAAAAGCGAGGAAAACGATGATGGCGGCAGCGATCGGAATTGGAGGTGCTGTACTTTTGAGTCTTACAGACTCCGGAACAGCAGGGATGACTGCCTATGCTTTCAACATTGGTCCGGGCATGGAGGATCACGATATCATATATTATCAGGAGCAGCCGGAAAACAACCCGGCCTACAACAACGGCTGGACTTCCAATGTCGGCCCCGGAGCGTCCGGTTCCAATCCGGGCGGCGGACTCGACAGCGAGAAAGATTACGTGTACTCGAAAGGCCCGGGAAACGAGGCGGCACAGCAGTACGCAAAAACAGAAAACAGCACGATCTACATCCACAATACCTACCGCGGCGGCAGCTGGAGACAGCGGGCTGACGGGAAATGGGCCTTATATAAGCCGGACGGAAATCCGGTCTCGAGTCAGTGGGGCTATGTAGATGGAAAGACATATCTGTTGGATATGTATGGAATCATGCAGACCGGCTGGCAGAATGTCAATGGAAACTGGTACTATTTAAACAGCAAAGGAGCTATGCAGACGGGCTGGCTCTTGAAAGAAGGAAAATATTATTTCCTGAACACGGACGGAACGATGGCATACGGATGGGTCAACTCTCAGGGCAGCTGGTATTACTTCCAGAAACCAGACGGAGACATGTTAACCAACGCTTATGCGCCGGACGGACGGTACGTAAACGCAGAGGGAGTTTTGATTCAATGACGTTAAAAATCGGAAATGTGGAACTTGAAAACAATGTGATCCTCGCCCCGATGGCGGGCGTGACGGACATGCCGTACCGGATCCTCTGCAGGGAGCAGGGAGCAGGTCTGGTGTGCATGGAGATGGTGAGCGCGAAGGCGATCCTCTACAAGAATAAAAATACTCAGGAGCTCTTAAAGGTGGATGAGCGGGAGCGTCCCGTGTCCCTGCAGCTTTTTGGCTCTGATCCGGATATTGTAGCGGATATCGCGGCGAGCCTGGAGGATGGTCCATACGATATTTTCGATATCAACATGGGCTGCCCGGTGCCGAAGATCGTTAAGAATGGTGAAGGCTCTGCCCTTATGAGAAATCCGAAGCTGGTGGAGGAAATCCTCACGAAACTCGTGAAAGCGGTGAAAAAGCCGGTGACTGTGAAATTCCGCAAGGGCTTTGACGATACCTGCATCAACGCCGTGGAGATCGCAAAGATCGCCGAGAGTGCCGGTGTGGCGGCGGTGGCTGTCCATGGTAGAACGAGAGAGCAGTATTACTCTGGAAAAGCTGACTGGAATATCATCCGCGAGGTCAAAAAAGCTGTGAAGATCCCGGTAATCGGAAACGGAGATGTCTTTACACCGCAGGATGCGAAGCGCCTTGTGGAGGAGACGGGCTGTGACGGGATCATGGTGGCCCGGGGTGCGAAGGGAAATCCGTGGATCTTTAAGCAGATCACCCACTATCTCGAAACGGGCGAGCTTCTCCCGAGACCTTCCGTGGAGGAACTGAAAGCCATGATCCTGCGGCATGGCCAGATGATGATGGAGTTTAAAGGCGAGCTGGCGGGAATGCGGGAGATGCGGAAGCACGTCGCCTGGTATACCGCCGGGTATCCGAATTCTGCGGCATTAAGAAATGAGATCAATTCGGTTGCGACACTGGAGGAGCTGACGGAGTTGATCGGGACGAGACTATAAGAAATATCAAAGGGAGATCCGAAGGATAACGGATCTCCCTTTATTCTTGCGTAACAGGGAATTCTGTGAAATTCCCTGTTACAAAAAAGGCACATTCTATAAAAAATGGGGTGATTTGCCTATTGACAACTGCCATAGATATCTGAATAGGAGACGAGAGTCACGTTTCCGAGTTTTTCGGCCATTTCCGTACATCCACTTGTAAAACCGTTTTTCGAAAACAGAAACAGATGTGTGGAGTTGTAGTGGAAAAGCTGGCTTCGATGGACAAGAAGCTCGAGAACACCGAAATCAACGAGATCGTTTGTCCATTTGCATTCGCAAAACAAGGCTGTATTCTTGTCCTGTTCTCCCATGATGTCGATTTCTGTTTGCGCATGTGTGGCTGGATCAGTTCCCCACCAACGCCCAAGCTCCTTGAAGAAAACAGGAGATTTTCCATTTAAGAGAAGCTGCCATAAATATTGGGTGCAGATATCTTCAAAGATTTTTCCCATATAGTCGGAAAGCTGAGGTCTGATCCTCTGATAGGCCAGATCAGATGCGCCGCGGACGATCAGGGAGGCATTATCAGGAATAAACCGGTACCAGAAGCGGAACATGTTGTCCTCAACCGTGTAAATTGTTTTTTTGGAGTTCTTTTCCCCGTAAGGTGTTTCGCGGCGAATTAGTCCCAGAGAGATCAGATTTTTTAAATAAGCAGTACAGGTGCTGCTGTTTTCGCCGACTTTTGTGCTGATTTCCGATAGCTTGGAAGCACCGGAAGCAATCGCTGAGATAATTGCGTTATATAGCGATGGTTCGCGTACTTCCTGTTTGAGAAGATTTTCAGGTTCCTCGAAGAGGGCGGAGGATGAATTTAAAAATGTATTTTTTATGTTTTCATCAACACTCATGGAATCATCCATCTGAAGAAGATATTGCGGGGTTCCACCGGCAATCCCGTAAATCAGGGCACAGTCAGATGGAGAAAAATTTCTGAAATAGTGGCATGTTTCAAAAAAGTTAAAGGGTAAGATCTTAAACTGTGCGGTTCGCCGCCCGTACAGGGGGGCTTTATATGCCAGCACATGATCCTCCATATAAGACATGGAGGAACCGCAAAGGATCAGCATGAGTTTTGAGCGATCTTTATATTGGTCGATTAACAGCTGGAGCACAGAAGAAAAGCTTTTTGATGATCGTGCAACATAAGGATATTCATCAATAACAAGGATGATCCGTTCCTGTTCTGAACGTCTAAAAACATACTCTAATGCTGACTGGAAGGTAAGAAAGACAGATTCAGCAGGATTACGACTGTCTGATTCCAGAATACTTCTGCTAAAGTTTTCAAGGTTCTGCTTTGCGTTGCTTTCAATTCCCATAAAATAAATAGAATTTTTATCTTTAATAAAATGGCTGAGCAATGCGGTTTTTCCAACCCGGCGTCGTCCGTAGACAACTGCAAATTCAAATTTATCCGATCGATATAGTTTTTCAAGAGAGGATAGCTCTCTTTCTCTTCCAATGAACATGATTTCACCTCCGGCTGTTGAACATGTGATCAGAGTACAAACAGGCAAATGACTGAATGGTTACATCTTAATTATAGCCGATAATATCCTCATCGTCAAATACAAAAAAGTCATTTGCATTTTACTTAATCATAAATTAGTTAATTATAATTAAGTAAAATGTATTAAAGAAAATTTACACTGTTTACACGACATACGGACAATAAAACAGTTGTTATCATAGCAAATTTGAAAGAATAAAAAATCCGGATCTGGTTTCTCAGAAGATAACAGATCCGGATTTTGTGGTTTTGAGTGTTTAAAGGGTCATACGATGTGCAAGGCTGCTTACCTCGGAATCAGCGACGAGACGGAACGCGGAAGCTTTTGAACGTTCCAGGTGGTAGATGAGCCGCTCCGCGGCCTTTTCCCAGTCACCCTCCAGACATGGTTCCACGATCGCCGTGTGCTCCTTGAAGGTCGCCTCCAGGCGGAAATTCGAAACATTTCCAGTCATATATCGGAAACGCTCATTCTGTGTCTGGATCGTATCGTAGCTTCTGTTGATAAATTCATTCGGGCAGGCGGACATGAGGAACGCGTGAAAACGGTAATCGAGGTCGTAGAAGAAATCTTTGTCACGATATAGTTCTTTTTCGGGATCCCATTTTTGAAAGATCTCATAGAATTCTTTCAGTTTGGAAACTGAAAGATTTACACCATAATGGGTCAGGATGTATGGCTCATACAGCATTCGGACTTCAAAGGTCATATCAATGTCATTTAATGTCAGAGGACGAACGAGAATTCCGCATTTCGGGCGGATTTCCAAAAGACCTTCCTGTTCGAGACGTCCCAAGGCATCGCGGACAGGCGTCCGGCTTAAGGAGAGCTCTGTTGTCAACTGTTCTTCATTCAAAAAAGTACCCGGCGCATACTGACAAGTCACGATTTTATTTCGGATTGTATTGTATGCAAGGGTTTTCAGATTTATTTTAGGCATAATGGACTCCTGTTTCCGTGAGATAGAGTGGCAGCAACAGACCCGTCAGGTTTTCGAACACCGGATTCTGAATGCAATGTATTCATATTATCATAAAACAAGGCACATTTCAAGAAAGGAAAATCAAAATTCCCGAAATAGTCAACTGGCAATTTGCACAAGTCTGGAATCTGGATTTTGTTGAAATGGACAAATCACATATAACTTTCTTAACAATTATTGACAGCAACGTGAAAAGTATTATAATCTGTTGTATACAACAAAGAATACAACAACTATGATTTTGAGAAAACTATACAGCTGGTAAAATCGTAAAATTAAGGAGGAAACAACGATGAAAGCAATGTATATTGACGCACCGGGTCAGGTTTCTATTAAAGATGTAGAGATGCCGGTAAGAAAAGAAGGAGAAGTTTTATTAAAGATCCTTTATGGTGGAATCTGCGGAAGCGATCTTGGTTCCTACCGTGGAACATTCGCATATTTTGATTACCCGAGAATCCCGGGCCACGAGTTCTCTGCTGAGGTTATCGAGGCAGATGAGAACAACGCGTATGGCATCAAGCCGGGAATGATCGTAACCTGCAACCCGTACTTCAACTGCGGACACTGCTATTCCTGCGAGCACGGAATCGTAAACGCATGTATGGACAACCAGACCATGGGATGTCAGAGAGACGGTGCTTTCCAGGAGTACATCACAATGCCGATCGAGCGTGTGTATGACGGTAAGGGAATGGACGCAAAGACACTTGCAGCAATCGAGCCGTTCTGCATCAGCTACCATGGTGTGAGCCGTGCAAACGTAAAAGAGGGAGACAAAGTCCTTGTAGTCGGCGCCGGTACGATCGGTGTTCTCGCAGCGATCGCAGCAAAAGCGAAGGGCGCTACCGTTTACATCTCCGATGTATCCGCAGGTAAGCTTGAGATGGCAAAGGACTTCGGTGTTGACGGAACCTTATTAAATGATTCTCCAGAAAACTTCGAGAAAGGTGTTGCTGAGATCACAAACGGCAACGGTTTTGATGTGACGATCGAGGCTGTTGGTCTTCCGTCCACATTCCAGAACTGTATCGATGCCTGCTGCTTCGGTGGCCGCATGGTTCTGATCGGAGTCGGCAAGAAGAACCTTGACTTCAACTTCACACTGATCCAGAAGAAGGAATTAAATGTATTCGGTTCCAGAAACGCATTAAAGAAGGACTTCTTAGAGCTGATCGATATCGTGAACGCAGGCAAGGCACCGCTCCACAAGATCATCACAAATACATATGCGTTTGATGATGCTGCAAAGGCATTCGATGACTTTGCGCACAACCCGGGCGATATGTTAAAGGTTGTATTTGATTTTTCCAAGATTTCCAAATAATATGGAATGTTTGCTAAAATAGTGGTAAAATGAATTCACTTTTCAGACACCATTAAAATTAGAACCTTTCCCCGCGCAACGGGGTGAGAGAGCCTTCCGGCTGGTGGGGATCAGACGGAAGGCTTAAATAAATGTTTAATACATTACGGAGGGAAACATTATGAAACTCAAAAAAGTTATGGCATTAACCATGGCAGGTGCTATGGCAGCAACAACACTTACCGCTTGCGGAAGCAGCTCTTCCACAACAGAGACAACAAAGGCAGCTGAGACAACAGCAGCCGCAGCAGCAGATACTACAGCAGCTGCAGCAGCAGATAACGGTTCTTCCGATGCTGAGACAGTTCTTCAGGTCGCTTTCGAGAACTCCATTTCCGAGCCGGTTGGACAGGGCTGGGAGAAAGCTCAGGAGATCATCAAAGAGAAATCCGGCGGCAAGATGGCAATCGAGATCTACCCGGATTCCCAGCTTGGTGATAAGTCTTCCTTAATCGACTCCATGCTTCTCGGCGAGAATGTCTGCACACTTGCAGACGGTGCTTTCTATGCTGACTACGGTGTACCGGATTTCGGTATCGTATTCGGACCGTTCCTGTTCGATTCCTGGGATCAGGTTTGGAAACTGGTTGATTCCGACTGGTACAAAGAGCAGTGTGGCAAGCTTGAAGAAAAAGGCTTAAAGATCATCGCTTCCAACTGGATCTACGGTGAGAGACATACTCTTACAAACGTTCCGGTCAACACAGTTGATGACTTAAAGGGATTAAAGATCCGTGTTCCGTCCAACGAGATCCAGTCCAAGGGCTTCGATGTACTTGGCGCAACATCCACAGGTATGGCACTTGGAGATGTTTATCAGGCTCTTCAGACAAAGACCATCGACGGTGCTGAGAACCCGCTTGCAACTCTGTACGGCAGAAAGCTTCACGAGGTTGCTAAATACTTAATCCTTGACGGACATGTAAAGAACTTCACAACATGGGTTGTATCCGCTGACTGGTTCAACAGCCTTCCGGAAGAGCAGCAGACATGGTTACTTGAGACAGCAGAAGAAGCTGGTGAGTACAACAACGAAGTACAGCAGGCTGCTGACGCTGAGTACCTTCAGAAGATGAAAGACGAAGGCGTAACTGTTGTTGAGCCGTCTGAGGAAGTTCTTGCCGGATTCAAGGAGAAAGCACAGCCGTTCTATGAGATGGGTGCTGACTTTGGCTGGAGCGATGGCCTCTATGACACAGTTAAAAAGGCTATGGGTGCTGAATAATCCATTTTGCAGTAAAAGCATAAAGTAACTGTTCCCGGCGGAGCTGTCCGCCGGGGCAGTTTTCCCTGATAGGAGTCTGAAAATCTATGGATAAGAAAGAAAACAAAGCAGCAGCGATCCTTGGAAATCTTGATATCGTTGTCGCTTCCATTATTCTTGCGATCCTGATCGTCCTGACATTCCTCGGTGTTGTATGGAGATATATCTTCAACGCGCCATTTACATGGCTTGAGGAGGTTCAGACCTCCTGTATGGTCTGGATCGTATTTGCAGGAGCAGGCGCAGCATTCCGCTCCGGCAACCATGTTGCGATCGAGATGATCGTTGACCTGATGCCGAAGAGCATGCAGAAGATCATGGAAATCCTGATTTCCATCGTAGTTGTAGTCGTAATCGGATATCTGTTCATGCAGAGTATCGGTTTCATCCAGGTGTTCGTAAAGAGCGGACGTTCCACAAGTATGTTAAAAATTCCGTATTCTTGGGTATACGGTATCGCGATCGTATCCTATTTCGATATGATCATCAGCTATTTCTACGCCCTGTTCCACGGCGTAAAATCTGAGGCAAAGGAGGCAGCAAGCAGCAATGAGTAATGTGTTAATGTTATCTGCAATTGTGATGCTGGTCCTTCTTTTCTTCAAAGTTCCGGTATTTATCGCTGTCCTCGGCGGTTCCATGGTTTACTTTGTTATGAACCCGGGAATCAATACCGTTATCTTTGCCCAGCAGGCAATCATTGGTACTGAGAAAATTTCTCTTATGGCGATCCCGTTCTTCGTTTGTGCCGGTATCTTCATGAACTACACCGGTGTTACAAAGAGAATCATGGATTTCTGTGAGGTTGTAACAGGACGTCTTCCTGGCGGTCTCGCACAGGTAAACGTACTTTTATCCACCGTTATGGGTGGACTTTCCGGATCCAACATCGCCGATGCAGCGATGGAGTCCAAAATGATGGTTCCGGAGATGACAAAGAAGGGCTTCTCTCTGGAGTTTTCCAGCGTTGTAACAGCTGCTTCCTCCATGATCACACCGCTGATCCCACCGGGAATCGCAATGATCCTTTACGGATGTATCGCAAACGTTTCCATCGGTAAGCTGTTTATTTCCGGTCTTGGTGTCGGAGGTCTCCTCTGCGTTTCCATGATGATCCTTGTAGGCGTTGTCTCCAAGAAACGTGGATATGGTATCTTAACAACAGAGAAATTAACCTGGTCCAAGTTCTGGACCGCTTTAAAACCGGCGATCCTGCCGCTGCTCCTTCCGATCATTATCATCGGTGGTATCCGTATCGGTGTCTTCACAGCTACCGAGGCCGGAGCAGTTGCAATTCTTTACGCTGCATTTCTGGGAATTATCTACCATGAGATGCACGTCAAGGATATGATCCAGGGCTTAAAGGAGACTGTCTGCACGACTGCTTCCATCATGCTCATCGTATCCGCTGCGTCTGTATTCTCCTGGATCCTCACAAAAGAGAGAATCCCGCAGGCGCTGACAGCATGGATGCTTGCAAACATCCACAGCAAATATGTATTCCTGATCGTTGTAAATATCTTCTTACTGATCGTAGGTATGTTCATCGAAGGTAACGCTTCCATGATCATCCTGGTTCCGCTTCTTGCACCGATCGCTGCACAGTACGGAATCAATGAGATCCAGTTCGCAATGATCTACATCTTCAATAACGCCATCGGCGCATTATCACCGCCTATGGGAACCCTGATGTTCGTAACCTGCTCTATTACAAAGTGTAAGACCGCAGCATTCATCAAAGAAGCAGTACCGTTCTACATCCTGCTTATTATCAACCTGATGCTCCTTACCTGGGTCGAGCCGTTTACCACATTCCTTGTAAATCTGTTCTATTAAATAAATACATTGCCGTGTAAAATTCTGAGTTTTCGCATGGTGAAGAAAAACCGTCTTATTGCAATGGTTGTATCAACTTATTGCAAAATAAGGCGGTTTTTCTGATATTTATTTAACAAAAATAAAACTTTAAACAATAAAGAATGTCAATTGGCGTTTTGCACAAGGCAAAATGATTGTATTTGTTAAAATAGACTAATTTAGAACGAATTTCGCAAGACTTATTGACAAAAATTTAAAAAGTATTATAATCTGTTGTATACAACAGAAGATACAACAAAGTATATTTTGAGATATGTGCTGAATGACCAAAACATAAAAGCTTCGAAACTTTCCCCTAAAAGGGGTGAAGGATTCTTCTGGCTGATGGGGATCGGACGGGAGAATAAATAAAAGTAATTAAATTACGGAGGGAAAATTATGAAGTTAAGAAAGGTTATGGCATTAACCATGGCAGGAGCTATGGTAGCAACAACACTTACCGCATGTGGAAGCAGTTCTTCCAAAACGGAGACAACAGCAGCAGCTGAAACAACAGCCGCAGCAGCAGACGCAACAACCGCAGCAGCAGACGCAGCAGCTCCGGAAGGTACAGTTGTAATTAACGTTGGTTATGAGAACGCTACAACAGAGCCGGCAGCAAAAGCAGTTGAAAAGTGGAAAGAATTAGTTGAGGAGAAATCGAATGGCTCCATTGAGTTAAAGCTTTTCCCGAACTCTGCATTAGGTAAAAAGACAGATCTTATCGACCAGATGGTCATGGGTGAGAATACGATCACAGTTGCTGATGGCGCATTCCTTGCAGATTATGGTGTACCGGATTTTGGTATTTTCTATGCACCGTTCATGTTTGACAACTGGGATGAAGAGTGGGCAGTTATCGACTCTGACTGGTATAAGGATCTTTGTGATCAGCTTGCATCTAAGGGCGGTATCCGTGTTCTGTCCTCCAACTGGATCTACGGTTCCCGTGACATTATGTCCACCAAGCAGATCACAACTCCGGAAGATCTTAAGGGCTTAAAGCTTCGCGTTTCTTCCAATGACTTATCCATCACATCCTTCAATGACCTCGGTGCAGCTTCTGTAGGTATGGATATGGGTGATGTATATCAGGCCCTTCAGGCTGGCACGATCGATGCAGTTGAGAACCCGGTTGTTTCTCTTGCAAACCGTTCCTTCCAGGAAGTTGCAAAATATGTAGTTCGTGATGGACACATCCTTGCAACATCTATGTGGATCTGTGGTGAGTCCTTCTACAACACACTTACAGATGAGCAGAAACAGATCCTTTCTGAATGTGCAGATGAGGCTGGTCTCTACAACAACGAGCTTCAGGATGACGCGACTGAAGATGCTTTAAAGAAGCTTGAGGAAGCTGGCGTAACTGTTACAGAGCTTACAGACGAGCAGAAAGCCGCATGGATCGAGGCTGGACAGTACTTCTACCAGAACGATACAGCGAAGCTTGGCTGGAGCGATGGACTGTATGACACAGTAAAAGCAGCAGCAAAGGCAAACTAATAGTTTCATAAAACAGTCAGCAAACGAGCGGGGGACGGGGATTGCTCCCGATCCCCGCTTTTATATGTCGGCTGGGAGGTAAAACATGGAAAACAAAAAGAACTGGAAAGTCATGCTGCTGAACATTGATGTTGTAATCGCATCTGCAGCAATGGTGCTTCTTGTGGCATTGACATTCTCTGGGGTAATTGCCCGCTATGTTGTGGGCCGCCCGTTCGGCTGGATCGAGGAAGTGCAGGCCGCCTTGATCGTATGGGTTATTTTTGGCGCTGCCGGTGCGGCATATCGTACTGCTAACCATGCGGCTATCGAGATCTTCTATGAAATGTTTCCGAAGATGGTACAGAAGATCCTGAATGTTTTCATTCTTCTGGTCAGCATTGGTACTTTATTATTCTTAGCGAAGACAAGTATTGATTATATCAATATGTTTGCGGCAACTGGACGTAAGACAGCAGTTCTTCATTTATCTTATCAGCTGATCTACTGCCTTACACCGATTTCCTGCATATGGCAGCTTTACAACTTTGTAATCGTTAATTTCTTTGGCTACTCTGAAAAAGAAGTCATTGAATCGATCTCAGAAGAAGAATTCGAGGAGGCGAAAAAGAAATAATGAATCACGTTATTGTTATTGCAGCAATTGCCCTTCTGGTTCTGCTGTTTTTAAAAGTTCCGGTATATATTTCGGTTCTCGCCGCTTCGGTAATTTATTTCATTGGAAGCCCGAATGTGAATTCCATGGTATTTGCACAGCAGGTACTGGCAGGATCACAGGGACTGTCCCTTTTGGCAATTCCGTTCTTCGTTATGGCCGGTGTATTTATGAACTATACAGGCGTTACGAGAAGAATCATGGAGTGCTGTAATGTTTTAACTTCTCGTTGGTATGGTGGACTTGCACAGGTTAACGTTCTGTTATCCACACTTATGGGCGGTTTATCCGGATCCTCTCTGGCAGATGCAGCTATGGAATGTAAAATGCTCGTTCCGTCCATGGAAGCAGAGGGATATTCAAAACCGTTCTCCACGGTAATCACCGCAGCCTCCGGAATGATCGTTCCGTTAATCCCGCCGGGAACCGGACTTATCATTTATGCATGTATCTGTAACATTTCTGTCGGAAAACTTTTCGTCGCTGGAATTGGACCGGGTATCGTTCTGAGCGTTACGTTAATGATCTTTACGCGTTTCGTTTCAAAGAAACGCGGATATATGCCGCATCGTACAACCAAGATTCCGGTAAGCGAGAAATGGGCAGCAATCAAACCAGCTATCTTACCGTTGCTTCTTCCAATTATCATCATTGGCGGTGTTCGTATTGGCGTATTTACTGCAACTGAGGCCGGTACGGTCGCAATTGTTTACGCATTGATACTTGGTATCCTTTATCATGAGATGAAGGTTTCTGATTTCGTTAAGGGCTGCAAGGAAACAGTTACGACAACATCCTCCATTATGCTGATCGTAGCGGCTGCATCCTGCTTCTCCTGGATCCTCACAAAGGAGCAGATTCCGCAGACCCTTGCAAGCTGGATGACAAGCGCGATTTCTAATAAGTTTATATTCCTTCTGATTTGTAACGTATTCCTGATTGTTGTAGGAATGTTTATCGAGGGTAATGCCTCCATGATTGTACTTGCTCCTCTTTTACACCCGGTAGCTGTTGCGTTTGGTATCGATCCGGTACACTTTGCAATGGTTTATATTTTCAACTGTACGATTGGTGCTTTTACACCGCCTATGGGAACTTTGATGTTTGTAACCTGTGGCGTTACAGGTTGCCGTACAAAGGACTTCATCAAGGAAGCAAAACCGTTCTACCTGTTATTCCTGATCGATATGCTGGTACTTACATACTTCCCGCCGCTTACAACATTCCTGGTTGACCTGATTTACTAATCGTATTAAAATGAGCTTTTGCGTACGGGATATATCCCGTACGCAAATTTGCTTGAACTTCACAAAGAAAGGAATCCGTTATGAGAGAAAGACAGTTTGTGGCAGACATGGTAAAGGATACCTACGTTCCTAAAATGTTCCGCGTAAAACAGACTTTTCCGCGTCCAAAGATCGAACCGGAAGAGATCCCAGAAATCATTGAAAATTTACTCAACCAAGAGAAATTTGCTTCCCGTGTAAAGCCGGGAATGCGTATTGCAATCACCGCCGGTTCAAGAGGTATCGCTAATAATGCCCTGACAACAAAGTGCATTGCGGATTTTGTAAAATCCAGAGGCGCACATCCGTTTGTAGTACCGGCCATGGGAAGCCATGGTGGCGCAACTGCAGAAGGACAGAAGGCGATTCTTACTGGTTATGGAATTACAGAAGAATACATTGGCTGCCCAATCATTTCATCCATGGAAGTAAAGAAAATCGGTGTAAATGACGAAGGCGGAGATGTCTATATTGATAAAAATGCGGCAGAAGCAGATGGAATTATTTTAGGGTGCAGAATTAAACCGCATACAGCATTTCGTGGCCCGTACCAGAGTGGTATGATGAAGATGATGGCAATTGGACTTGGAAAACAGTATGGAGCAGAGGTCTGCCACGAGGCAGGATTCAAGAATATGGGCAAGAATGTTCCTTTGTTTGGAAAATGCATCATCAAGAATGCTCCGATCCTGTTTGCTGTTCCGACAATTGAAAATGCATATGATGAGACCTGTAAGATTGTTGCTGTTGCTGCTGAAGATATTGAAGCGTTAGAGCCAGGACTTTTACAGGAGTCAGCAGATCTGATGCCAAGAATCCTTGTGGATTCATGTGATGTGCTGATTGTGGACCAGATCGGCAAGAATTTCAGCGGTGATGGCATGGATCCGAATATTACAGGTACGTTCTGCACTCCGTATGCAACGGGTGGAATTGATGCCCAGCGTGTTGCTGTACTTGATCTGAGTCCGGAAACTCACGGAAACGGAATAGGACTTGGATATTCCAGTGCAACGACCAAACGTGTATTTGATCAGCTTGACCTTGCTTCCATGTACCCGAATGCAATCACATGTACTGTCCTTGGAGGCGTTCGTATTCCGATTGTTATGGAAAGCGATAAAGAATGCATTCAGGTATGCATCAGAAGCTGCAATGAGATCGATAAAAAGAATCCGCGTGTTGTCAGAATTCATAATAGCCTTCATATTGATCATATCTGGCTGTCTGAATCTTACTGGGAAGAGGCTCATCATATTCCGGGAATGACGATTGAGTCCGAGCCTGAAGAGATGCCGTTTGATGAAGACGGAAATATGTGGTAAACAACAGCTTTCGATTAAATTATATAGTTTTCAATAAGATGGATAGTTCCTTGCATGATATAAGGAATATTACCCCAATACATTATAAATAATATAGAAAGGATTATAAGAGTTATGGAACGCTTAAATTATGATGTTCTCAAAAAATCTGGTTATGATGGATATGTATTAAAAGACGCACCGGAGAAAGTTCTTCAGTTCGGTGAGGGAAATTTCCTTCGTGCTTTCGTAGATTACTGGTTCGACCTTGCAAATGAGAAGGCAGGCTGGAACGGAAAGTGCTGCCTGGTACAGCCGATCGCTCCAGGTCTTGCAAAGATGATCAACGAGCAGGAAGGTCTCTACACACTGTACCTTCGCGGAAGCGAGAACGGACAGAAGGTAGACGCTAAGAGAGTGATCTCCAGCGTAAACCGCTGCTTAAATCCGTATGAGAAAGAGGATTACGAGAAGATGATGGAGGTTGCTGCAAGCGACGATCTTGAGATCATCGTTTCCAACACAACAGAGGCTGGTATCCAGTATGATCCGTCCTGCAAACAGGATGACTGCCCGCCGTCCAGCTTCCCGGCAAAATTAACTCAGGTTCTCTATCATCGTTACAAAGCAGGAAAGAAAGGTATCATCATGCTTGCCTGCGAGCTGATCGACAACAACGGTAAAGAGCTATTAAAGTGCGTAAACCAGTACATCGAGCAGTGGGGACTTGAGGATGGCTTTAAGAAATACGTAAACGAAGACTGCACCTTCTGCGGTTCCTTAGTAGACCGTATCGTTCCGGGCCGCATCAAAGACGCAAACGAAGTTGCTGAGCTTGAGCAGAAGAACGGCTACGCTGACCCGCTTACAGATGTCGGCGAGGTATTCGGCGTATGGGTTATCGAAGGCGATGAGAAGTTAAACGACATCCTTCCGTTCAAGAAAGCAGGACTTCTTGACAAAGTATTCGTAACACCGGATATGAGCCCGTACAAGAAGAGAAAAGTTAGAATCTTAAACGGCGCTCACACAGGTTTCGTACTCGGCGCTTACCTTGCAGGCGAGAACATCGTTCGTGACTGTATGCATGACGAGGTCATCAAGGGCTTCATGAACAAGATGCTCTACGATGAGGTTATCCCGACACTTCCGCTTGACAAGAACGACTTAATGCAGTTCGCATCCGCAGTACAGGATCGTTTCAACAACCCGTTCGTTGACCATGAGTTAATGAGCATCTCCTTAAACTCCACATCTAAGTGGAAAGCAAGAAACATGCCGTCCTTCCTTGAGTACATCAAAGAGACCGGTAAGCTTCCGGAGTGCCTGACCATGTCCTTAGCAGCTTATATCGCATTCTACAGCAATGATATCCAGGCTCTGACAGACGCAGGTCTTGTTTGCAAGCGTCCGGCCGGCAACGAGTACACCGTAAGCGATGACAGATGGGCACTTGAGTTCTACTATGCGCACAAGGATGACTCCGCAGAGGCTCTTGTAAACGCAGTTCTCACTAACGAGAAGATGTGGGATCAGGATCTCACAAAGATCGCTGGTCTTGAGGAGAAGGTTGTCGCTGACCTTAAGAAGATTCGCACGGAAGGAGCAAAGGCTGCATTTGCAAGCTGCCTTTAATTAACATATGAAAGTAATTCAGATTTCCAGACTGGATAACGTAGCGGTCGCTCTTCACCCAATTAAAAAAGGTGAGGAGGTCACTGCAGGCGGCATCACAGTCACAGCGCTTGAGGACATCCCACAGGGCCACAAGATCGCGTTAAAACCGATCAAAAACGGTGAGAATATCGTCAAATACGGCTTTGCCATCGGTCACGCGACAGCAGACGCAGAGGCCGGTGCATGGATGCACACCCACAACGTGAAGACAAATCTGGAAGGAGAGATGGAGTATACCTATACTCCGTCCCTCGACTTCCCGGAAAAAGTTGAGCCGGAGACCTTTATGGGCTTCCGCAGAAAAGACGGCCGCGCGGCGATCCGCAATGAGATCTGGATCATCCCGACCGTAGGCTGTGTCAATGATATCGCAAAGAAAATGGTCCGCGACAATCAGGATCTTGTGAAAGGCACCATTGACGGACTCTATACATTCCCGCATCCGTTCGGCTGCAGCCAGACAGGGGCAGATCATGCACAGACAAGAAAGCTTTTGGCAGCCCTTGTCCGTCATCCGAACGCAGCCGCAGTTCTCGTATTGGGACTTGGCTGTGAGAACCTGACCCACGAGCAGTTCCTGGAAGAGCTTGGCGATTACGACCATGATCGTGTAAAATTCCTGACCTGTCAGGAAGTGGATGATGAGTTTGAGGCAGGAAGAAAGCTTCTTGAGGAATGTTCCGCATACGCGGCGCAGTTTGAGAGAGAGCCGATCCCGGTCAGTGAGCTTGTTGTCGGCATGAAGTGCGGAGGCTCCGACGGACTTTCCGGCATCACCGCAAACCCGACTGTCGGACGTTTCAGCGATATGATGGCAGCCAGAGGCGGTTCTACTGTGCTTACAGAGGTTCCGGAGATGTTCGGAGCGGAAGGTTTCTTAATGAACCGCTGTGTAAATAAAGAAGTATTCGACAAAGCCGTCAACATGATCAACGGCTTTAAGAACTACTTCATCAGCCACCACGAGGTCGTATACGACAACCCGAGCCCAGGAAACAAGCAGGGCGGTATCACTACCCTTGAGGATAAATCCTGCGGATGTGTCCAGAAGGGCGGTACAGCCCCGATCATGGACGTTATCGGCTACGGTGATCCTGTTGTCACAAAGGGACTTAATATGCTTTACGGACCAGGCAATGATCTGGTATCTGCAACAGCCATGACGGCTGCCGGAGCGCACATGATCCTGTTCACAACAGGTCGCGGAACACCGTTTGGTGCACCGGCTCCGACCTTAAAACTGGCGACAAACAGCCAGCTTGCGGAGAGAAAGAAAGGCTGGATCGACTTCGATGCCGGTCCGATCGCTGACGGCGAGACCATTGATGATGCTGCGAAGAGACTTCTGCAGCTTGTGATCGAGGTTGCCGGCGGAAAACAGACAAAGGCTGAGGAGAAAGGCTTCCGCGAAATCTCCATCTTTAAAGACGGTGTTGTGCTGTAATAACAGCTTCACAATTTTTTATGTTTCCCTTATAGAGACACCTGCTTTCCGGTCAGAGATGGCCGGAGGCGGGTGTCTTTTGTAATATAGGAAATTCCGTGGAATTCATTTTACGGAGCATCCGAAAAAGCCGCTTGCGGCAGGTTCTGTGGGCGTCCGCGTGGGATCGTCCTATAGTGACATACTCCCTCCACTTAGCTAACACTTGAAG
>NZ_QWGO01000050.1:0-15034 GCF_003435535.1 Desulfotomaculum sp. OF05-3
TATATTATTTTATCTAGCACAACAGGTTAAATTACAGAAATAGTGATTTTTTCAAATGAGCAGCACCCTTTTCCTTCCAAGAAATCAAAAAATCTTTCCAGATAAAGCTGTGTTCGTAGAATACTGTCTTCCTTGATGTTTATGCTCCTACGATATTTGTTGTAGCCTTCTACTGCCGGAAGAAAGACTTCCGGGAACTGGTATTCACGCTTACGTTCTTTGATCATAACGGAATTGTTAAGCTTAAAATCTGAAAGCATTTCCATGAATCTTAAAAAACATGGTTTCTTATTTCGAATGTCACTTGAAAGATGGTAGTGGTCTTCAAGAAATGACAGCGCAAGATCCATGGAAAAATAGATTTCATTTTTTCCTGCAGCATAAGTTTTTAACTGATTTGTGATGCACTTAAAGGAGTACACAGTTCCTTTGGAATATTTTGCAGCAACAAGCCAGTCATAGGTCTGTTGGATGAGTTCGTCCAGTGTTTGTTGTTCTTCCATAATTACCTCCATGATATTTATTGACCGTGGTCTATAATAATCATGAAGTTTTATGCAAAGTTGCACAATCAGAAAATGGCAGATTTATGGGATGTGCGGCTATGAACTTTTCATAATAACTTACTTTCCATAACCGACGCCGCCTTTCTGGTTGGCAATGGCGATAATTTGTGTGTTCACTTTGCAATCACCTCATTTCTGGAATAAAAAAAGGAGAATGTGACGTAAATCAACATTCTCCCTGAGAAACGATATGCGATTGTATTGCTGCTTGTCTTATTTGTGTTCAGCTTTTGGGGAGCCATTCCGCCGCAAACCCGCATGAATACTGGATTTCTGCTTGTTTGTCTTTCCCTTTCCCGAATAACCTCTGTTCAACGATATGTACAGCCGGGATATTTCCAAAAAGGTGCTGGCAGGGCGTATGACCCGTTCCCGGCAGGGGAAGTTTTGTGGTGGGCAACCGCCCCTCGGTTTGATGCGTGACCCGGAGGATAAGGGACATTTGATCCGTGACCCTGAGACAGCACCGGTAATCCGAAAAATCTATGATATGGCGCTGGATGGCTGGGGATGCATGCGGATTGCAAAGCAGCTCATGGATGATAAAGTCCCGATCACCAGAGTAAAAAGCAACACAGAATGTGATGTAAATTACTATTCATGGGGAAGTGCAAGAATCAGCCATATTCTGCGGAATCCCTTTTATAAGAGCGCACATCTGGTCTGCCGGACACATCAGAAAGGGATTCGCTCCAACACCTATGACATTATCCCTCGTGAGGACTGGGAAATTATCGAGGATTGCCATGAAGCAATCATCTCCCCGGAAGAATGGGAGCAGGTACAGGAAATCATTGACCGCAGACCAACCATTATGAAGGGCAACTCCTGCCCCTTTTATAACCTGTTCCACGGTATCATTTATTGTGCGACTTGCGGAAAGTCCATGCAGGTGCGGTATGAAAAGGTTGGCAGAACCGGAAAGAATCGTTTTACCGGCGAACAGCGAGAACCGATTGATAAGGCGTATTATATCTGCCAGACCTACAACAGGCTGGGCAAGAACGCCTGTACCAGCCACAAGATCGAAGCCAGAGATTTGTACAACCTTGTGCTGAAAGATATTCAGGAACTGGCAAAGACTGCGCTCAAAGATGCCGATGCTTTTTATCAGCGGCTGAGCAGCCGGATGAGCGCCGGTATCTTCTGGATGCCTCCCAGACACAGAAGGAATGTCAACGACTGGAAAGCAGGAATCGTGAAATTGATGAGATGTTCCTGAGCCTATATACCGATAAGGCAAAAGGAATCCTGACTGAGCAGCGTTTTATGAAGCTGACAGCAACACTGGAACAAGAGCAGGAAGCCAACCAGAAGCGCCTGCAAGACCTGCTGTTGATGATGCGCCACTCTGACGAACAGGAAAATGAAGTCCGCACCTTCATCAAAGAAATCCGGCGCTATGCAGCCATTGAAGAACTGGATGAAGCGGTGCTGAACCGGCTCATCAGCAAAATTTTGGTGGGCGAAGTCAAGAAGATTGACGGACAGAAGGTGCAGGAAGTCAGAATCGTTTATAACTTTGTCGGAGAAATCCCGGAGATTACAGCATAATCATTTCGCCTCATCTCTCAATCAGCGAGGGATGAGGCTTTTCTTTTTGTAAAATTGCAATAGATATATTCATAATTTATTTACAATTAAATTCCTAGCCGTACAGCAGAAAAATGATGACGAAAGATGATGCAAATGCTATAATGTTTGCATATAGATATGACAATTTGACCATATCGGAATCTTTATTCAAACAGATGATTGGAGATATTGCTATTATGAGAAATCCATGGCCAATTTTCAGCATTGCGGCTCTCTCCGGAGCTGCGTGCCTGATATATGATCACTTTTTTTCTTACGAGACTATGTGGATTGCTGTTATAGCGTTCCTTGCGCTGCTGGCTCTATGCTTTTTCGCATATTTCAAATATGAACACTGGCTGGCAAAGAAATTGAACCCCTATGTGGTGTCATATCAAAGCGACCATAATCTTGAGAATTTAAAACAGGGATTGGATCGCTGGCGTCCCTGGGCATTCAGCAAACATTCCAAAAATATCATTACAGCGAACTGGTTCTCCGCTCTGCTGGAACAACAGCGCTGGACAGAAGCGGAAGAAACTTTGGAGCAGTTTTTGCATCGAGCAAAAAATACGCAGGATAAAATAGGGTATCACCTGCTTCGGGGAGATTACGCAAGGGCGATCGGAGATACCAAATTAGAGGAACAGGAACGACTTCTAAGCGAACAGCTAAAAACCCAGCTTGGAAACAAAAAGGGAGAATCAAGAGTACCCGCAAACGCCAAAGAGAGTAAATATGCTTTCTTTTGCTGGCTCTCTTTCAGCTTTGGTCTGGCACTGTTCGGAATCATCAGCAATATAGCCACCGGGGACTCTATACTCGGGTCAGTTGGAGCCGGACTTTTTATTTTGGGTTTGTTCTCATTCCCAGTCTGCTTGATCTGGCTGATTCTCTGGTTGATCCGGCGCAGAAAGGAGGTTGTTAAATGACTTATATCCTCCCGGTACTCTATGTAATTGTGTCTTATACATTCTTCCTTTTGGCAGGCTGTTTTGACAATGCGATCAAATTGCAGATATTATCGATCCTTCTGCCTTTTATCATGGGAATCGTCAATTTGATTGTTGTGCTGACCGTAGGAAGAAAGTGGTCAAGAAAGACATTGCTGAACTGCACTTTGATCATCAAGTATGGACTGATCCCGTTCTACCTGGTCGGAGGGAGCATCACCGTATATGTAACGCTGATGGCATTCTTCCCATTGCCGCTGATGGCGTTGTTTGGACTGGTAACCATTGTTTTTTTGATTTTTGGATACGGGATTCTATTAGGGGCAGCTCCCTATGCTATCGCTTATCTGATAAAGTCATGCAAAGACGGCATACATCCGAAATGGTTGGCGGTTTTAGCTGGAATCTGCCAGTTCTTCTTTTCCTTTGATGTACTTGCAATGATGCTTCTGACATTAAAGGAGCGGCACAGGGTCAAAACGACGATTGCCGTTTTCTGTGCAATGTGTCTTGCGCTCCTGCTTATCGTACTCTATGTGGTCATGACGCTGATCGGAGCATAATCGACCTTTATATAGGATATGAGTTGTTCATACATAAAACAAATTTGATAGAATCGCAGAAAGGATTTACGCTTATGAAAAAACAATGGATTGCTTTACTGACGGGATGTGTGCTGGTATGCAGTATGCTGGCCGGATGCGGCTCAAAACCTCAGACATCAGCTCCGGCAGCTGCGGGCAGCGATAAAGGCTGTACGGATGAGGCCATTCTGTCTCAGCTGAAAAATGACGGGACACCTGAGTTCGTACTGGATGGCACTTACTACACACTTCCTTTGGAAACTTCCCAGCTGATACAAGCCGGCTGGAGTTTGGAAACGGAAGAATATGATGCAGCAGAGGTTTCTCTGCAACCCGGCGAGCGTATTTATGGGGAACTTTCCAAAGACGATCAGGAAATAGATGTTGCAATCGTAAATGCCGGGACAGAGCCATGCAAGCCTGCTGAGGGCGGAACGGTGGTAGAACTGGAATACTCTGCCGATAAGGATCAACCAAATCCTGATTTCTTTGTAACGCTCAATGGGATCAACTGTGCGATGTCCAACGCAGCTTTACAAAAGGCGCTGGAAGGTGTAGACGGATATGAACTGAATTCCGCAGGAAATATCGACATCAATCGTACTGTTGATGATGATGAAATTGCTGTTTATAAAGTCATTCTGGATGATGACTACACAGCAATCACGCTTGCTTCGGACAATGTTTTTGAATACAAGGATTATCAGCCGCAAGAGGTAAAAGAACAGGCATCTAATGAAAAGATTGCCGCTTACAAGGATACTACAAAAGCCGAGATGGAGCCGTATGCTCAGGATTTCAATGCGATCATCGAGGGATATGAAGAAAATATGGTCGTTGGATTTTACAGTGAAGGTACTATTTGGGGCGAAGAAGTCGGTGAATATAAATCTATTGCCGGAACGCCACTCGCTACGGATGTGTCTCTCTATATCGCAGAGGATACAACCGGCCAGCTCTACTGTATTTCTAACCAGCTTTTGAATGAAGATGGTACTGTAAGCACTGCCATTGAGCTTGAGGAAGGCGATCAGGTCAAGGTTTGGGGTTATGCTTCACAGTATCTGGAATTGCAGGAAGGTCTGAAAATCGTCGTGGTTCAGCCTGGTATCATTGAACGCAACGGCGAACTGGTGATCCTGGACGAAAATTTGAAAGTAGACTAATGCTTTTGAAGAACGCCGGGTGCATATATCAAAGGATTGCATCCGGCGTTCTCAACTTAAAACAATAATCAGGAGGAACAATTATGCTTACAATGAATGAAAAAGATAAAAATGAAATGCTGGAAGCCATTTTGAACGAAAACGAAGCCTATCAGTGCAAGTTATGGGCAGTCATCATGGCCGGGGCTGATACCTATGCACTGATTGGGGGACTTTCTACACTGACGGGGGGTGCTGCCGCTGCATTGGGCGCACTGAGCAATGCTTACTGCTATATGGGAATTACCGAGAAACACCTGAATATGGTCATTGTAAATTCCGTCAATGTCTCCAAAATTGAAAACCGGCTTTCTCTGCCCCTAAACAGCATAACAAAGGCAGAGGTCAAGGGTGGGTTGCTGCCCGGAAGAAAAGTCGTAATGCTGCATTTTGGAAAAGAGAAAATGAAAATTTCTTTGATGAACAATGCGATTGGCTCTGATATTCAGGGGCAGAAAGAAAATGTTGAGATGTTCTGCCAGATTGTTTCCAAACTCGGATAACCCGTATTATAAAGCGAGAGGAATCAGAGCATGAAAAAAATCTTAATTGTGTTATTAGCTATGGTGCTGCTCCTTGCTGGATGCGGTAAAAATGGGACTTCATCGCCACAATCTCCCTCTGATGAATCTGTGACGGATCAGCAGGAACCTTCTTCTTCTGAAACCGAAATATCATCTGAAGATCATGCGATTCCCGGAAGTTATATCGTCCCGGATGGATGGGAGAAATCTGAGAAGCATTCTACTAATTCGCAGATTTTCTATATAGAGGAAGGCCACGAAAATGATGAAAAGCCGGACAACATCTCCATCCATGTAGGAAAGAACAAATATAGTCTGGATGAGCATGAGCAGTTCCGGGATGCGATCGTCCAACAGATTTTGATGCAGCTGGATGGTATTGAAGCTCAACTGAACGGGGATGGAACCTATACCGAGCAGGGAGATCTGCTTTATATCTTTACCATCGACGAGGGCGATATTGTCACCACGCAATACTATATTGTAAGGGATTACGGGTTCTGCCTGATCCAGCTTACAAATTTCAGCGGATCAGAAACCACGGAACAGGCCGCCAGGGACATGGTAGATAGCTTTGTTTGGGATACAGAAGGATAAATTGACACAGGAACCGTGATTTTATAGGAAAACGACGAAGATGGAGAAACGAAAACTTTCAGGAAAAACAATTTTGAAGCTGGCAGGGGCACTTTTGACTTTGGCTTATTTGGGATTTTGCCTCTATGCAGGTATTACCGGGAAATTTCCGAATATGCACAGAGTCCAGCATGTGATGCGTTTTGGCGACCTTAAAAACTGGGTGTCCGGCGGAATATCGGCTGTGATGATTTTTGCCCTGTGCATTACTTCTGCTTTCAATGACCTAAATCTCCAGAAGGGACGCAAAAAATCATTTTTACCACTTTTTCTCACCATGATTCTGCCCATTATCCTTTTACTGCTTTTGGAGTCTTATCTGGATATTGGTTGGATCGGGATTGCCCTTTATGCCGGTATTGCAGTTTTTCTATTTGGCGTTGCATGGACTCCACAACTGTTGAATCAGTGGATCACCCGCCGACTTTTGCAAGATGAACCGATGAGCGGCAAGCAACAAGTACAGATTATTGAGTGGATTCATTTTCATCCGCTAAAAAAGCTGCTGATTTTCGGGCTGTGGGGCTTTGGCGTCGTTCTGGTTCTGCGTGGCATTTGGGTAACGGCAACCGGAAAAATCGAAATGGACGGAGAGCTTTTCCTGTTTTTACTTGGCACAGCAGTTCTGGTTGTGGCGCTGTTTCAGAAAATGAGACGCTATATCTGCACGCCTTACCGGAACATACCGGTACTGAATCAGATTCTCAGCAAAAAACAGTTGGAGCAGCTGTTGGATGGAGAACACTTTGAACCGATAGAGTTTGAAGATGAGACCATGAAAAAGTATCTGGAAATATACCAAAGCCAGAACTGGATGCTGATTGGCGGTAAGCTACTCTCAAAAAAGCTGGCTTTATGGTTCACAATGAATCGGTTCAGGAACCATACTTCCCTGAAGGTACTTTACCTGAACGGCATGACTGCCAAAGCAAAGGTCGATCTGGATATTCGAGGGGACCGGTACACGGATTTTACTGCTGTGCTGAAAGAATTGATTGGATACGAAGGCACACTTAAACTGTATGAAAAAGAAGAACAGCTGGCACAGAAATTTGCATCCTTTTTCCCAGAGCAAACTTCCGAACAGGACCGTGTCGCTGCTTTTCTTTCTCAGGATGTGACAGCGATCCGGCAGGACTATATTCAGACCTTCTCCCCGCCGCCAGATCCCCGAAAGAAAAAACGGAGTAGACGGGAACGGGAATAAAAGATTTTCTTCATTTTTCAATGGAGAAAGGCTTACGAAAATAAAGAGGATATAACTTGGAGGTTACCTATGAACTATGATATGAATATGATTAAATACCGCAAAAATGGTTTTTTTAGAATTGCAGCAGCTATTCTGATGATCTGTTTTACACTATTTGGCCTTACTGCTTGCGCCGGTACTACTGACAGCAAAGATAATAACGATGATAATGCACTGATACAAGGAACATGGGAAATAGATACTGGCTCTGGTGCTGGTTATAAATTCGTTGACGATAAGTTTATGTGGTTAAAATCCATCGAGGATGTTAACGATAACTACTGGTACGGAGATGTTGAGTATTATAACGGTGCTGAAGCAATGGATATAGCAGGACTAACAGAGGAGGAACTTCAGAGCAGCCTGCCAGGTCTTAAACCCGAAAACATTTTTGTAACAAAATTAGATCCCGAAAAAATCATTACCGATGGTGAGGATAAAACTGCTACCAATATGAACGACCAAACCTTATGGACTCGCTTATGGCTTATTGAAGAAAATGAGGACAATGTTGTTGCGGTAGTGTTTGATTTAGAAACTTTTAGTATGGAGGGCTACACTAAAGTTAAGTAAAAACCAGAAATTAGAATTTGGAGTAAACTTATGGACTATATAATACGAGAAATGAGAAGCGAAGAATACTGTTTATTAAGTGTTTTTTTATACGAAGCGATTTATATTCCGGAAGGTATTGAACCTCCACCTAAATCAGTAATAGAATGTCCGGAATTACAAGAATATATCGTCGAGTTTGGAAATCGAAAACATGATAAAGCCTTAGTTGCAGAGATTCAGGGAAATGTAGTAGGAGCTATTTGGGTAAGAATTATGAATGACTATGGACACATTGATAATGATACTCCATCTCTTGCCATGTCTGTCTGCCCCCAATATAGAGGGTTAGGCATTGGAACTTCATTATTGAAACAATTATTACAAGTGGAAAGATTAGCTGGATATTCAAAAATATCCTTATCTGTTCAGAAAAGTAATTATGCAGTGAAGATGTACGAGAAAGTGGGATTTACTGTTGTTAATGAAAATAGCGAGGAATTTATTATGATTGTAAATCTATAACAGAAATCCCAGTTGATATTGCACTTATTTTAGGAAATTTAATAACTGTTATATTTGATTATCAAATTCTTCGCAAACCCTTGAAAATACTAAGTTTGTAGCAAGTGAGCTTTCCCTTACTCTTTCCTTTGTGTTATATTCTCCCATTAGCTTTCATGAATCTTAATATGGGAAAAAATAAGGGAAAGAAAATTTCATAACACAGTATAACAATAACGACATGGTGAACTGATTGAAATGTTTTCGATATTTAACTCTATAACTGATTATTAAAAGAAAATAGAGATAAGATACGATGAGAACAATTTATGCATAATACAACATAAAACACGATAGTATTGATGTTTACACAAGTGTTGGATATATGCTTCGCATTGATTGCTGGGGAGCTGAAAAAGATTTAAAAACCACATATGGATCAGAATGTGCGCTTACTTCATTGGCTGTGGATGAGCCTTTAGAATATGCAAGATTATATCTCGATGGCAATTTACAGATGTGGATAGATTCAGAAGATTCACTTGAATTATAGAACAAGAATAACGGGTAGAAAACTTCTGATGCCCATTTTACAAGGGGTTCGAGTTTTTTATGTCTGCTGGCGCTATTTCTCTGCTGGAGTACTATTTTCGGGATAATGGCGAAAGGCTTTAGCGGTATAGTTAGAAGCACCGTTTCCATATTTTGTATTGGTTATGGTTTTTATATAATCGCTGGAATAATAGTCAATTGTAGAGCAAATGAAATAGACACAGGGGATTAAGGAAGAGTTGAAGGCAGATAAACAGATGGAATGGGTAGCAAATAAATACTATACAAGAGTGTGAAAAGGGAATTTTGAATAAGGAGATGATTTGGCAATAAGGTGCAGTAATCTGGTGGAAAGCAAGTCTGAAAATGGCTTGCTTTTTGCTTTACAATGTGGTTAGTTGATGTATATAATTATGATAAAGAGATAAAATTGATTTTTATATTTTGGTTCGATATTGTGATGCAGTTTTTCTATATTAAAAAATATACGAGGTTATAATGAAGAATAAAAGTTATGATTATATCTTTGGAAATGGAAAATTTAATACTTGGTTCAACATTATAGTTAGTATTATTAGTTGTTCAGCAATATCGTTTTGTTTAACCGAACTTTTGTTTTCCTTTGATTTTAAAGTGAGTTTTCAAAAAGCACTGATTTTTACCATACTTTTTGTGATTTTTTTATTATTGTTTTATTACTTTATAAAACAACGTACTTATAAACTATTCGATCAAAAAATAACATATGGATTTAGGGAACGAAAAATTTTGTATGCGGATATCCATTCATTAGTTTTTACACTATCCTCCAGACCTAAAGGAATATATGATATTGGACTGGGAGAACCATACCTATACATAAAAGAAAATGGGAAGAAAAAATATATATGCAATATTACAATTTATTTGGCATATCCAAGTGTTATACAAAAAAGATATGATATCAATATAAGCAATGGGCAGATAGGAATGTCTCCTGCCTACAGTTTTAACTGTTATGATATAAAAAGTATTTTCAATTTAATACATCATTCAAAAGCAAATATTTATGTGACGAAGAGTTTTCTTCTCTTTAATAATTGGACAATAAACAGATTTTGCAAAGAATACAATATCTCTATGGAAATGGTTCAGCTTATAAATGATGGAAACTAATGTAAAAAATTTGTATTGTATTGAACTTTAGAAAACCTTTTTATGAGAAAGGAAAGCATATGCAAGAATATTATAAAATATATTTTCCTTATTCCAAAGAATATTTATTGGAACAGATTAAGAAGACTACAAAACCATTATGTATTTCAAACCAGGCTTATAGAGATATGGCACTTGCAGCCTACAAAGAAGAGGATAATACCTTATGTATCGGATATGCAGCAGGAAGTATGACAGGCGGTGGCTGGGAAATGCTCCAGACACATATAAAAAGCTATGGGGGAGATGTAATGCTGGAAGGTACGTTTGTGCTTTTGCCATACATAAAAAAAGCTGCACTATTTTTTCTGCTCATAGTGATTTTATTTGCATTGTTTTTTTCTCAGGGAGATTTATTGATTTTAACAGAATGTCTGATTTTATTTATGTTTCCATTATATCTGCTGTATAGGAATATTTCTAAGATAGGAAAATGTGAAGAAGGGCGACGGCTTGTTTTATTATATCTGGAAAAGGTGCTTCATGCAAATGTGGAAATATCCGTAGAGGAAGAATAAAGAAATGATAGGGGAAAACGAGAATGAAAAAGATTAATGAACAAACAAAAAGTTTTTTACTATACGGTATAGAAGATGTGATTAAGCCGAAAGAAATCTACAAATTAGATGGAGCAATCTTGTTTCTAGTATTTTTATTTTTCTTTTTATCTGAATCAGCTCCATCACCGTTTTTTTCAAAAGTATTTTTAGTTATTGTTTATCTTGGATTCGTGATTCTTAGTTTTTCAAGAACAGAAGTGACAGGGAAAAAGGTTTTTTGGATCATTGGAATACAAAGTCTGACGTTTTCTATTTTGTTCTGTTGGGCAGCAACTATCCTCATGCTGACAACTATGAAAGAAGAATATTATAAGAGGTATCTAACCATACTCGTTATCATTTACATACTGGTAATCGCTGCATACATTTTTCTTATAATAACTTTGATTAAAAAAGATATCTACAATCCATCTTCTTCCAAAAAGCTGGCTGGAGGATGGTGTATTACTAGTTTTGTATTGCTTGGAATGGGTGTCGCAAAAGTACTTAGTAGCAGCGTTGAATATACAGCCATGATTAGAATTGCAAGCCTTTGTTCCTATTTTTGTTCTTTGGGTTCTATCTTAGGAGTTTTTCACCTGGTAAAGTATTTTGCTGTCAAAAAATGGGAGGTTGAAAAATGAATATTTTTATGAAAAGAATATAGATGAAAATAATTATAGCATCCAGGAAGAAGGATGGCTGGGAATTTTATTTTTGGTTGGAACTATATTTTTCTCAGGATTACTTTTGTATGGTTTTATAGACGGACAGGCGGATTTTTCAGTTATAGTGGCGTATGGAATATTGATTGCTTTTTCTGGAATCTGTACCCTGCATTTGTTCCTGTGGAGAGTCAAGGTAAATCATGATGTAATTGAATACCGGTCGTTTTTTGGAAAAAAATATTATAAATTTTCAGATATAACAAGAAGTGTACATAAAGAAAATGGTACATTGGAAATATATGCAGGGGACAAAATAATATTCAAATTTGATGAAAACATAAGCGCATCATTGTTTGCAAATAGTCTGTCTAAGCATAAAATTTCACAAGAAACATGGTTGAGTTGTAGAGATAAAAAGTGCATCATAAGACCAAAAGAAAGCCACTATGTTCTGCCAGGCATTTTCTTTTTATATTTGGTTTACAATAGTGTGATACTTGTATTCAATGCAAAAGAAACAGCTTTTGTTTTCCTTTTATTCTCTCTTGTACCGGGAGGTATATTTTTCTATTTTTTAATGGACAAAACAATTGTCAAGGATGGATGGCTATATAGAAATGGATTTTTAAGGAAGAACTGTAAAATAAGATTAACGGATATTACCCAGATGAAAAGAAAAAAGAATTTATTTGGAGAAGCTCTTATTTTATATAAAAATCAGAAAAAAATCGCTAAAATTTCTGCCCGAAATAGAAATGTGGACTGGCTGCAAGTAAAGATTGCAGAAATAAAAAAGGATAAGAAGAAATTAGAACGTAAAAAATGAAAAATGTGAATCATATAGGGAGATTGAGTTTATGGATAATGTCATTAGATTAAGTAAATTTGTAAAAAATTTAGGAATAGTAACAACAGTTCTTTTTTTAATAATCGTACTGGTAACATTTGTTACAGGAAATATGGGGGGTGCGATATGTTTTATGCCTTTTGTATTTTTAGGTATTGCTTTAATTTTGGCATACAAGAAACAAATAATTGTAGTAAATGAAGATGAAATTGTATTTAGCTATCTGGTTAAGAAAACTCAGCATATAAAATATAATGATATTCGTTGTATTTTAATGATTCCATTAAATGGTAGAACAGATGTCATATTAATTGATAAGATGTACAATAGACTTGTTACTCTGGAGCAAGTGTATGTAAATTATGATATTTTATATGATACACTTATAAAACATGAAATAGATCTTGTGGATTTTGGTGAGTTAGTTGAACAGAACAAAGATGTATCAAAGTATGTACCTGCTTTAAACTGGATAGAAAAGAATTTCTATAAATCTATATGTAATGAGAATACAACTATCAAAAATATGTCAAAAACAATAGAAAAAGAAAAGCGTAAAAAAACAAAGCAATTTTTAAAAGCTTTAGGTTGGATTCTAATAATTGCTGATGCGGTAGCATTTTTTATTGGTGGCAAAACAATGTTAGTTATATTTATAATGGTTTTGATGATTACATATGCAGTGTATATAAAATATTATCCATATATATTTATAGAAGTCACCACAAAAAAAGGACAAGAACTGGCGTATCAATTACCATTTATGGGTGCAGCAATAGCAATGCTTTTATCCCTGAATACGAGTAAACTCTTTAATTATGAATTTGGAAACTATATGAAGATTACGGCAATTATTACTGCTTTACTTGCACTGCCATTTATTATTAAATCTTTAAAAACAGATGTACCACAGAAATTTGGACGTAAACTTTCAGTTGTATTTGCTGCTTTTATAATCGCATTTACAATTAGCTTCCCAATAAATTTTTTATTTACATTTGATGGGGCAACTCATGAAATTGCAATTGTAACAGACAAAAAGATTAGCAGTGGTAAAACTAGAGATAGAGAGTTATATGTAAGTTGTAATGGTAAAAGAGAAATATATACTGTTTCAAACAGTGAATATGAAAATACATCAATAGGCGATAGTAAAAGAATTTGTAGAAGAAAAAGTGCATTAGGATTGGAATATAGTACGATACATGATTAATATTTATTTAAAGATAAGGAAGGAATATATAAGATGAAAATATTGTTAGCAGTAGTTGGAGGATTATTATTACTGATATTCCCTTTTATAGTTATGAAAAAAGCAAAAGTAACAAAAGAAGAAAATACTGATGAAGCAAGGAAAAAATTTAATGTGTTTCTCATTTGTATGATACCTGTTCCTCTAATAGGCTTCATATTTCTTTTAATAGGGCTTAGAAGTTTTTTATAAAATTAAATAAAGGAGAAAAATGTTAAAAAACAATGATATATCAATACCAGAAGCCTGCTATGCAGATTTATGTAAGGTGGGTTTTTTTGAAAGAAAACAGGTTAAATTAACAATTATATGGAATGAAAAAATAAGCAGAAATAAACAAATACTTACACTTAAGAAGTTATATCCTGAATTAAATAAAGTGTCTACAGTTGAAATCTATAAAATTACAAAAAAACGAAGAAATGGCAATTTGCAGAGATGGGATGGGGATTTGCTGTTGACTTTTCGCATAAAGCAGAAAAAGCGGGGATAAAAATATTGTTAGAAGAATAACTAAAAATCTTGCTAATGTATAAGTTAAGTAAAAAATAGAATGAAAAATAATCATATAGCAGAGGAGATTGGGTAATATGAAGGAACAAAAGAAATCTTCTTGGGGAGCGGTTCTGGTGTCATTTTTAAAGGAATTTCTATTAAACTCATTCGAAGCCCCAGGTCATCTTTATTATGATGAAAATTTAACTAATGAAGGAAAAAGAAAGAAAAATTATATTTGGAGGGTGCTTCTACTGGTGACTGCGGTAGGAGTAGCTTTGCTTCCTGTTATAGCTTGGAACATGTTTGTTCCAGATGTGCTATGGGCAAAAATAGTTACCGTTGTAGTGTGTGAAGGCTATGTTGTTTTTATAGTAAGTATGGAGATTATCCAAATAAAGGATGAGCTAAAGGAAGATATGTTAAAAATAGGGGGATATAAAATTACTCCCAAAGGAAGTATTTCCCTATTTAAAGAAATTGATTTTAAGATTGCTCAAACAGAGTATTCTTATACAATATTGATTTCTAAGAAACCTTTAAAATGGCTTTATAAGAAGTTTTATGTTACAATCTATGGAAGACATGGAAAAGTAAAAAAGATTGAATTGGTTCGAGCAGACAAAAAGTATTCTACGAAATATGAGACAATGAATGGTACAGTCTTAGAAAAGTTGCAAGAAGAAAATAATAGGTTTTTAAGGAAATGCTTAGGTACTCCCAGTAAAAAGAGTATGACAGGCGTCGAATATTATTATGAGTGGGGACAAATACAATCCTTCTATGATGATCGTTCTTGTCAAACAGGAATTGTAATTATGTTTTAAAATAAGGAATATTGTATCTCTTGCTTCCGTATGCAGAAAGATTACATCGGTACAGAGAAATGTGGTAGTGATACACCAAAGAACACAGGCGAAACCTTATATCTCGGTTCCACAAGTAGCGAATCTTTCAAAAGAGAGAGATGGGTAAAACTTCGCTGTTTATATAATAGTAGGGGACGATGTTTTATCCCCTGCTATTATACGTTTTTTAGCATGTTTTCACCAATATTGCTTGGTACCTAACCGATTTTTCAAATAACATCTGATTCCAAGATATACGTAAAGGTCAAACCACTCGCCTTTCACTAAAAC